>CAZWED010000049.1:0-13407 GCA_964632645.1 uncultured Ferrimonas sp.
CCGCCACCTTCGGCACCGGCGGCACCAGCGGTACCCGCCTGTCCGAAATCCGCCACTCCGACCTGGTGGTGGGCTTTGGCTTCAACCCGTTCGAGATCCGCATGTCCGGTTCCGGCGAACAGATCGACTTCCTGAACGCCATCGAAGCCCGTCGTCAGACCGGCAACCTGGAAGTGGTGATCGTCGATCCCCGTTACACCGACACCACTCTGGGGAAAGAGGACCAGTGGCTGCCGATCCGCCCCGGCACCGACGGCGCCCTGGCAGAAGCGATCGCTTACCAGATGATCAACTCCGGCTGGGTTGAGCAGAACTCCAAAGCGTTCCTGGACAAGTTCGCCATCGGCTACGACAAAGCCTCCCTCGAGCAGGCCAAGCTGGACAACCCGGACTACGCCGACCTGATCAACTCCGACGAGAACTACCACGACTACATCCTGGGCGTGGGGATCTACACCCTGGCCCGCACCCCCGAGTGGGCGGCGGCCAAGTGTGGCGTACCGGCGCACCAGATCGTGGCCCTGGCCGACAAGATCATGAACGCCGAAGCCCCCTACATCACCATCGGTGCGGGCTGTAACCGCCACGCCTGTGGTGAGCAGACCATGCGCGCCCTGTACATGCTGCCGATCCTGACCGGCAAGCTGGGCGAAAGCGGTGTGAACAACGGTGAACTGCCGGCCAACTTCGGTCTGCGCAGCTCCGGCATGAGCGCCGGCAGCAACCCCGAGTCCGCCTCCATCTGCTTCCACACCTGGGCCGAAGCCATTGTCCGCGGTGAAGAGATGACCCCCACCAAAGACGGGGTGAAAGGCCTGAAAGAGGGTGAAGAGAACCTGGGCGTCAACATCAAAGCGGTGTTCTCCTCCTCCGGTAACGCGCTGATCAACCAGCACTCCGAGATCAACCACACCCGGGCGATCCTGGAAGACGAATCCAAGTGCGAACTGATCGTGGTAACGGATTGCTGGATGACCCCCAGCGCCCGCTTTGCGGATTACATCCTGCCGGACACCACCTGGGTCGAGTCCAACGACCTGGCCAACGACAGTTACGCCTCCGGCGAAACCGGCTACCTGACCTTCATGTCCTCCAGCCTGGAGCCGCTCTACAACTGCCGCAACCTGTACCAGATCGGCCTGGGTCTGGCCAAAGTGTTCGGTAAGGAAGCGGAGTACACCGAAGGCCGCACCGAGCAGGAGTGGCTGGAGCACCTGTATGCCGGCACCCGCACCAACAACCCGGAGCTGAACCTGCCCGCCACTTACGCGGAAGCGCAGAAAGTCGGTTTCTACCGTCGCCACAGCCCCGCCACCCACGTGGCCCTGAAGAGCTACATCAAGGACGGCCAGGCGCTCTCCACCCCGTCCGGCAAGATCGAGATCTACTCCCTCGACTGGGCCAAGAAGCGCAACGAGTGGATCCCGGCTTCCGAGAAAGCCTACGACCAGATCACTCCGCTGCCGCAATACACCGAAGCGTGGCAGGGTTTCGAGGACGAAGAGACCCGCGACGAGTACCCGCTTCAGGTGGTGGGCTACCACACCAAGGGTCGCACTCACTCCAGCTACCACAACGTCGAATGGCTGCGTGAAGCGGTGGAAGACGCCGCCTGGTTTAACCCGGCCGACGCCGCCAAATACGGCATCAGCAAAGGCCAGATGATCACGCTGACCAGCCCGCAGGGCGCCATCCGCGTCCGCGCCAAGATCACCCCGCGCGTCATGATGGGTGTGGTCGCCATGGCCCAGGGCGCCTGGTACCAGGGAAGCCGCACCGGTGAAGTGGATCAGGGCGGCTGCATCAACGCGCTGACCAAGTACCACCCGACCCCGGTTTCCAAAGGCAACCCGCAGCACACCATCCGGGTAAAAGTGACCGCTTAAGATTTTGGAGAGATTGACCATGAACGAACCCAAGCAGTACGGCTTTTACGTCGATACCACCAAGTGCACCGGTTGCAAAACGTGCCACGTCTCCTGCAAAGACCGTAAGGATCTGCCCAAGGACGTGAAATGGCGTCGTGTTTACGAATACGGCGGCGGCAGCTGGCAGGAGAACGCCGACGGCTCCGTCGAGCAGAACGTGTTCAGCTACTACGTGTCCATCGGCTGCAACCACTGCAGCAACCCGGTGTGCGTCAAAGCCTGCCCCACCGGCGCGATGCACAAGCGCCGCAGCGACGGCCTGGTGCACGTGGACCAGTCCGTCTGCATCGGCTGTGAAAGCTGTGCCCGGGCCTGCCCCTACGACGCCCCGCAGATCGACAAGGATCGCGGCGTGATGACCAAGTGTGACGGCTGCTACGAGCGCATCGCGGAAAACCGCAAGCCGATCTGCGTGGAATCCTGCCCGCTGCGTGCCCTGGATTTCGGCCCGATCGACGAACTGCGCGCCAAGTACGGCAGCAACGCGGACATCAACCCGCTGCCCTCCTCCAGCATCACCGCGCCCAACCTGTGCATTAAGCAGAACCGCAATGCCCAGGCCGGTGGCGAAGTGCTGAACTGGTTCGAAGTGTAAAAACCCAACGGGGGCCCGCATCGGCGGGCCCCCGCTTACGCTATCCTGACTCCATCCCTCATGGAGAACCTCATGACTGAACCGTTTCCTTACGCCGCCGTTGTCTGCGGCATTGTGCACAACGTGCTGTACCGCAAACCCACTGTCGCGTTTCTCGATGAACTGAAGGCCGCCGATCTGCCGACCCAGTGGCCCGACTTTGGCACCGATCCCGCCCCGGCGCTTAATGCCGTCCAGGCCAGCCTGGAGCAGGACGGGTTTGATGCCATCGAGCGGGACTACTACCGGCTGTTTATCGGCCCCGGCCCGCTGGAGGCCTACCCCTGGGGCTCGGTGTACACCGACAAGGAGAACCTGGTGTGCGGGGCCACCACCGTGGCCTTCAAGCAGTTTTGCCAGGAGAAAGGGATCGCGTTTGAGCTGCCTCATAACGAGCCGGAAGACCACATCGGGTTGATTTTCGCGGTGCTGGGCAAGCTGTTTGAGGCGGGCGATGACGCGGGCATCAAAGCGCTGCTGGCCCACCACCTGCTGCCCTGGAGCCACCGGGTGACCGACAGCATGAACGCCCACGCCCAGACCGGGTTTTACCGGGGCTTTGCCTCACTGATCGCCGGGTTCCTGGCGGACTGGCAACAGCGCCTGGACGTCACGCCGGACACGCTGCGGCTGTACCAATAAAAAAACCGCCCCGAGGGGCGGTTTTTTTCGGCTTCAGAAGTTCTGGGCCTGCGGCACATGACAGGCGCGGCACTGGTAGTACTGGCCATCCACCTTGCCGGCTTCGAAGTGATTCTCGGCCATCTTGTGCTTACCACCGCGATGGCAGTTGATGCAGCTGTTCTTTTTCAGGGTGATCGGGTAATCCGCCTTGTGGGGGATCACCGGCGGCTGGGCCAGCACCGAGCGCGCCACCGAGGTGCCCTTGGCCGGGTAAACCGGCACCTCTGCCACCGGTGACGTCGCCGCCACCGGCACCTCACCCCGCATCGACAGGGGCGCCGGCTGGGCCGGCTCACTGCCACTTTGACATCCGCTCAGGGCCAGCATCAGGGCCGCCAGGGTCAGTGTCTTTTTCATCATCCTCACCTCCTCAGGCCTTGGTGACTTTGACCGGGGTCTTCTTGAAATCGGTCTCTTTCGAGATCGGGTCGGTGGCGTCCAGGATCAGCTTGTTGACCAGCTGGCTGGAGTCGAAGAAGGCCATAAAGATCACCCCGCGAGGCATGGTGTAGCGGCTGTCGGTGGTGACCCGGCTGCGCACTTCGCCACGGCGGTTGGAAACGATCACCTCATCCCCTTCCACCAGGCCACGGGCCGCCGCATCTTCCGCGTTCATAAACACCTGACCATTGGGCACGGCCTTGTTCAGCTCGGGAACCCGACGGGTCATTGAGCCGGTGTGCCAGTGCTCCAGAATACGGCCGGTGCACATCCACAGGTCGTGTTCCGCGTCCGGGCTTTCCGCCGGCGGCTCATAGTCGTTGGCGATGATCACCGCCTTGCCGTCGGGCTTGCCGTAGAACTGGAAGCCGGTGCCCGCTTCGACGTAAGGGTCCAGGCCTTCGCGGAAGCGCCACAGGGTCTCTTTGCCATTGACCACCGGCCAGCGCAGCCCCTCACCGAAGTAGGCGTCAAACTCCCCGAGGTCGTGCTGATGACCGCGGGTAAAGCCGGCGTACTCCTCGAACAGGCCTTTTTGCACGTAGTAGCCGAAGGCCTGGTTCTCGTCGTTAAAGCGGCCCTTGCAGTCGCGGGTCGGGAAGCGGTTGATCTCACCGTTGGCGAAGATCACCTCGTACAGGCTCTTGCCGCGGTACTCCGGTGCCTGGGCCAGCAGTTCCTCCGGCCACACGTCTTCCATCACAAAGCGCTGGGAGAACTCCATCACCTGGCGCAGATCGGAGCGCGCCCCCGCCACCGGCTTCACCATCTGGTGCCAGAACTGGCCGCGACGCTCACCGTTGCCGTAGGCGCCCTCTTTCTCCACCCACATGGCGGTGGGCAGCACCAGATCGGCCATGGAGGCGGTCACGGTCATGTAGGCGTCGGAGACGGTGATGAAGTTGTCGGGGTTGGTGAAACCCGGCAGCGCTTCCTCGTTGATGTTGGGACCGGCCTGCAGGTTGTTGGTGCACTGGGTCCAGTAGCAGTTCATCACCCCATCCTTCAGCATGCGGCTGTGCTGGACGGCGTGGAAGCCCGGCTTGGCGGGAATGGTGCCGGCAGGCACTTTCCAGCGAGACTCGGTCAGGGCACGGTGCTTGTCGTTCATCACCACCATGTCGGCGGGCAGACGGTGGGCAAAGGTGCCCACTTCGCGGGCGGTGCCGCAGGCGGAAGGCTGGCCGGTCAGCGAGAAGGGGCTGTTGCCCGGCTCGGAGATCTTGCCGGTCAGCAGGTGCAGGTTGTAGATGGAGTTGTTGGCCCAAACGCCGCGCACGTGCTGGTTGGTGCCCATACACCACAGGCTCATCACTTTGCGCTTGGGATCGGCGTACACCTTGGCCAGCTTGAGCAGCGCCTCGGCGGGCACGCCGGTCTGCTCGACGGTGTACTCCAGAGTGAATTTTCTGAGGAATTTGGCGTATTCCTCGAAGCTGATCGCCGTGGTCTTGCCGGAGCCAGGGTTCTTGGCCGCCTTCTCGCGCGGGTCGGTGGGGCGCAGGCCGTAACCGATGTCCCCTTCCGCCATGGCGAACTTGGTGTGCTTCTTCACGAAGTCCCAGTTCACCGCATCGTTCTCGATGATGTAGTTGGCGATGTAGTTCAGCAGGATCAGGTCGGTCTGGGGGCGGAACACCATGCCGTTGTCCGCCATTTCAAAACAGCGCTGCTGGTACGTGGACAGGGCGTGGATCTCGCAGCCCTTATGGGACAGGCGGCGATCGGTGATGCGGTTCCACAGCACCGGATGGGCCTCGGCGGCGTTGGAGCCCCACAGCACAAAGGTGTCGGTGTGTTCGATGTCGTCGTAGCAGCCCATCGGCTCGTCGATGCCAAAGGCACGAAGGAAGCCGACCACGGCCGAGGCCATGCAGTGACGGGCGTTGGGGTCGATGTTGTTGGAGCGGAAGCCCGCCTTCATCAGCTTGGCGGCGGCATAGCCCTCCCAGACGGTCCACTGGCCGGAGCCAAACATGCCGACGGAGGTGGGGCCCTTGGCCTTCAGGCTGGCTTTCCAGCGTTTGGCCATCTCGTCGTAGGCGCGGTCCCAGCTTACCGGGGTCAGCTCACCGTCTTTGGCGTACTCGCCGTTTTTCATCCGCAGCAACGGAGTGGTCAGACGGCCCTCGCCGTACATCACCTTGGAGAGGAAGTAGCCTTTGACGCAGGCCATCCCCTTGTTGACCGGGCTATCCGGATTGCCCTTGGTGCCCACGATGCGGTTATCCCGGGTGCCCACCATGATGGAGCAGCCTACCCCACAGAAGCGGCAGGGGGCTTTGTCCCAGTGCACGTCATCCGGTCCCTCTGCGGCGCGCACCAGGCTGGCTGGCAAGCTCGCCCCGGCGGCCGTGGCCGCGGCCAGTGCGGCGTTGGCTTTGATAAAGTGTCGACGATCCAGTTTCATTCTCTGTTCTCCCTAAGCTCGTCTAAAGCTTCTACCCGGTGGTAGGTCAGGGCCGCCGACAGAACGCCGGAGAGGGTGGCGATCGCCTCCATCCCGACCTGCATATCGGTCCGGTCTTCCCGTTCCAGGGTCACCACCAGCTTGCCGTCTTCGGTACAGGCGTGGATCTCCGCGCCCGGCATCGCGTCGATGGCACGACGCACCGAACCGGTCTGACCGGGCTGGCAATGCACGACAAAACTGCCGATGTGATATTGGTCCGTCACGGGGATCTCCTCTGCTGACCTTGCAAAGCCATAATGAAAACAGGGTTATTGCGGAGATATACCCAGTTCGGGGTATCTGGTTAAAAAGCCGCCAGGTGTCAAAAATGTGGGAGAAATGCAGAAAAGTTGTTTCGCTCCCGTCCGACCGGAATGGGAGCGAAACGACGAATGGGATCAGAGCGGAATGGCGGACTTCGCCAGGGTGTAGCCGGAACGGGTCAGCAGGGTGTGCTGTTCCAGCAGATAGCGCATCAGGGCGTTCGCCGCATCCGGCTCCGTCGTCCGTTTCAGGATAACCGCCTGCTGCTCCAGTGAGCCGTGCCACTGGGCGGGCACAGTCCAGTAGTGCTCATCCGCCACGCCCCGGGCCTTCAGCAGGGAGAGCGCCACCAGCCCGCCATTGACGTTGCCGCTGTCCACGTACTGGAACGCCTGCACCACGCTGTTGCCTCGCAACACCTTCCCTTTCAGGGCGTCGCTGAGGGCCAGGCGATCCAGCACCGCTTCAGCGGCGGCGCCATAGGGGGCGGTACGGGCATTGGCGATGGCCAGGCGGGATTGCCATTCCCGCAGCTGCTGCTCGGTGGCCGGGGCATTGCGGCACCAGAAAGCCAGCACTCCGATGGCGTAGGTGGCGCGGGAGCCGGGCAGGATAAGCCCCTGCTGCTCCAGACGTTCGGGTCGGTCACGGTCGGCGGAGAGGAACAGGTCAAAGGGGGCGCCGTGGACAATCTGGGTATACAGGGCGCCGCTGGCGCCACTGGCCACCTTGACCGAAATGCCGGTGTCCCGCTCAAAGTCACGGGCGATCTGCTCAAACAGCGGATGGAAGTTGGCGGCCACCGCCACCTTCAGTTCGGTGGCGGGCACGGGCGTCGCGCACACCAACAGGAGGACCCACCAGGCCCGGAATAACCGTAACACCACGCACTCCTCAAACAGACAACGCGGCGCCATCATAACAGCCACCGCGCTGCCCGGTTATCGCTTCAGTGCGAATCCTGTGCAACAACCTGTTGAGGCACGTGGCACTGCTTGCAGAAGTAATACTCGTCCTTGAGCTCGCCCTGAGCGTTCAGGTGAGAGGGATCCGTGGGCGTCGCTTTCATCTTTTCGGCCCGCTTGGGATCGTGACAGCCAACGCAGCCATTGCGCTCCCGGGTCAGCGGATAGCTGGCCTTGTGGGGGATCAGGGGCGGCTGATGCGCCATGCTGCGGGGCAACGCCTGGCCTTTATCGGGATAGGTGGCGATCGGCGGCGGCGGGGCGCTGTCCGCCACCGGAGTTGCCCCCCGCAAAGACTGCGGCAACTCGGCCGCCCACGCCAGGCCAGAGAGGCCCAGCAGCACCACCGCAATCCGTTTCCAATGGGTCATGATGGCCTCCTCAGGCTTTGCTGACCTTGACCGCACACTTCTTAAAGTCGGTCTCTTTGGAGATGGGGTCCGTCGCGTCCAGCAGCAGCTTGTTCACCATCTGGCTGGCGTCAAAGAACGGCATAAAGGTGAGCCCTTGGGGCATCTTGTTGCGGCCCTCGGTCTCCACCCGGGTCTGCACGCTGCCCCTGCGGCTGGTCACCGTTACCGCATCTCCCCGCTTCAGCCCGCGCGCCTTGGCGTCTTCCGGATGCATATAGAGTTTGGCGTTGGGGTAGGCGTTGTGCAGTTCAGGCACCCGGTTGGTCATGGTGCCGGTGTGCCAGTGCTCCAGAACCCGGCCGGTACAGAACCAGAGATCGTACTCCTTGTCCGGCGCTTCGGCGGGGGGTTCATAGGGGTTGGCGATCACCACCGCCTTGCCATCCGCGTGACCGTAGAAGTTCACCCCCTCGCCCTTGGCGTAGGGATCCTCCCCCACCTTGAAGCGCCAGGGAGTCTCTTTGCCGTCCACCACCGGCCAGCGCAATCCGCGGGTCTGGTGATACACCTCGAAGGGGGCCAGATCATGGCCGTGTCCGCGACCAAACCCGGCGTACTCCTCAAACAGACCCTTCTGAACGTAGAAGCCAAAAGCGTCCAATTCGTCGTTGAGCGGGGACTGGCACTGTTCGGCGGGAAAACGATCCACCGCGCCATTGGCAAACAGAATCTGGTACAGGGTTTTGCCTTTCAGCTCCGGCGCTTTGGCCAGCAGCTCCGGCGGCCAGACCTCCTCCACCTTAAAGCGCTTGGAAAACTCCATCAGTTGCCAGAGATCCGAGCGGGACTCGCCCGGCGCTTTGACCATCTGGTGCCAGAAGTGGGTGCGGCGCTCTGAGTTGCCAAAGGCCCCCTCTTTCTCCACCCACATGGCGGTGGGCAGCACCAGGTCGGCAATCGAGGCGGTGACCGTCATGTAGGGGTCGGACACCACGATGAAGTTGTCCGGGTTCATGTAGCCCGGCAGCACCTCTTCGTTGGTGTTGGGCCCCGCCTGCAGGTTGTTGGTGGTCTGGGTCCAGTAACAGTTCATCACCCCGTCTTTCAGCTTGCGGCAATGCTCCACGGCGTGGAATCCGGGCTTGGGCGGAATGGTGCCCTCGGGCACCTGCCACACCTTCTCCACCTTGGCCCGATGGGCCTCGTTCATCACCACCATGTCGGCGGGCAGGCGGTGGCAGAAGGTGCCCACTTCCCGGGCCGTGCCGCAGGCGGCGGGCTGGCCGGTCAGCGAGAAGGGGCTGTTACCCGGTTCGGAGATCTTGCCGGTCAGCAGGTGCAGGTTATAAACCGAGTTGTTGGCCCAGACCCCCCGAACATGCTGATTGAACCCCATGCACCACATGCTCATCACCTTGGTATTCGGGTCGGCATAGACCTTGGCCAGCGCCTCCAGTTTCTCTTTCGGGACGCCGGACATCTCTGCCGCTTTTTCCAGGGTGTAGGAGGAAAGGTATTCCTTGTACTGCTCAAAGCTCATCTCGGTGGTTTTGCCCGAGCCGGGGTTCTTCGCGCGCTTCTCGCGGGGATCTTCCGGCCGCAGACCGTAGCCGATGTCCGGTGTGGCTTCGGCAAACTTGACGTGGCGTTTGACGAACGCCTCGTTCACCGCCCCACTCTGGATAATGTGGTTGGCGATGTAGTTGAGGATCACCAGATCGGACTGGGGCTTCATGATCATGACGTTGTCGGCCAGATCGGCAGAGCGGTTCTCCATGGTGGTCAGCAGGTGGATCTGGCACCCCTCGTGGCTCAGGCGGCGGGCCGTCACCCGGTCCCACAGCACCGGGTGCATCTCCGCCATGTTGTGGCCCCAGGAGACGAAGGCGTCAGCGTGCTCGATGTCGTCAAAGTTGCCCATGGGCTCGTCGATGCCGAAGGCCCGCATAAAGGCAACCACGGCAGACGCCATGCAGTGTCGGGCATTGGGTTCGATGTTGTTGGAGCGGAACCCCGCTTTCATCAGTTTTACTGCCGCGTACCCCTCCCAGATGGTGGACTGGCCGGAGACAAACAGGCCCACCGATGTCGGCCCCTTGGCACTGAGACTGGCTTTCCACTTCTGTGCCATCAGGTCGAAGGCCTGATCCCAGCTGATGGGAGTCAGGGTGCCCCCCTTGTGGTACTGGCCGTCCTTCATCCGCAAAAGGGGTTGGGTGACGCGGCCGTCACCGTACATGATCTTCGCAAGATAGTAGCCTTTGACGCAGTTTTTGCCGCTGTTCACCGGACTTTCCGGATCCCCCTGAGTGGCCATCACCTTGCCATCCCGGGTGCCCACCAGCACCGAGCACCCCACCCCGCAGAAACGGCAGGGCGCTTTCTGCCACTGGAGGTCCTTGTCCGCTTCGGCGGCGCGCAGTAAGGCCGACGGCAACGTGGCCCCGGCAACGGAGGCAGCCGCCAACGCCGCCTTGGCTTTGAGAAAGCTCCGACGTGACACCTTCATAACCACTCTTCCTCTGCAATCGGTTCCACCTGCTGGTACACCAGCATGGTGCTCATGACACCCCGGATGGCACGAATGGCGTCAACCCGGGCGTGAATGCCAGGGGCATCCTCCCCTTCCAGGGTGACCACCAGTTTGTGTTCGGGGGTTTGGGCGTGGACCTCTGCGCCTTCCAGCCGGGAAATGGCTGTTACGACGGCGGATTCGGCGCTGGGATGGCACTGCACCACCAGGCTGCTGATGTGATACTCAGACGCCATGGCTTCCTCATCGATGGCGAGACGTCTTTAGAAGATAGTTGAAAAGCAACGGCCCGCCGCGAGCGGGCGGGCCGGGGGGATCACTCCGCCAGCTGGGCCAGCTGCATCAGGGCGGCCAGGGAGTCGACGTTGAGTTTTTTCATCATGTTGGCCCGGTGCACCTCGATGGTGCGCACCGCCACACAGAGGCTGTCCGCCATCTGCTTGTTGGTGTGCCCCTGCACCACCAGTTTGAACACCGCCCGCTCACGCTCGCTGAGGGTGTCGAGGCGTGCCTTCTGCTGCTGCGCGGTAAAGCGAGCCTGGCTGTGCTCCAGCCCCTTGCGCAGAGCGGCGGCCAAATCCTGCCCTTTTACCGGCTTCTGGAAGAAGTCGAATGCGCCGGATTTGAAGGCGTCCACCGCCATCGGAACGTCGCCGTGACCGGTCAGGAAGATCACCGCCAACGGGCTGTGGGCCGCCACCAGGCGGCGCTGCAGATCCTGCCCGGTCAGCCCCGGCATACGGCTGTCGAGAATGACGCATCCGGGCTGGCTCAGGTCCACCTGTTCCAGGAAGGCCTCACCGTTGGAAAACGGAGTCAGCTTGAAGCCATAGCTCTCCATCAGGAAAGTGAGCGAATCGAGAATGGCGCTGTCGTCATCCACCAGATAGATGGCGGGAGTGGTCATTAGGTGTTCCTTATATGGGCGTTCTCCAGATAGGTATCGCATTTTCCGCATCAGCGCGAATCGAACTGTCCTAAGAGTGAACAGCTTCACATCCGCGCAACAGGGGAGCCGATAAGCTGCCGGGGTCCGCCGTCTCGGAGTTGCCCGGTGCCCCTGATGCCCAAATACCTGCTGCCGTTGTTACTGAGTCTGATCATTCTGCCCGCCCGCGGGGCCGAACTGACGGTGGGCGTGCTCGCCAACTGGGGCTACCAGGCCGCCCAGGAGCGCTGGCAACCGCTGATGCGTTACCTCGAGTCGTCGATCCCCGGCACCCGTTTCTCCGTCTACCCCGGCACCTTTGAGCAGCTCAACCAGGCGCTGGAGGAGGGCAAGATCCAGTTTATCGTCACCAACCCGGGGCAGTATCTCTACCTATCCAACCAGTTTCCCCTGTCGTGGCTCGCCACCATGCGATCGCGCCAGCACCAGGGCACCACCTACGCCATCGGCTCCGCCATTCTGGTGCGGGCCGACAGCCCGTTCCGCACCCTCTATGACCTGCAAAACCGCACCGTAGCGGCCTCCGGCCCCCACGCTCTGGGCGGCTATCAGGCGGCAGTGGGCCTGATGCGCCAGTTGGGGATGCGACCGGAGACCTTCTTCCGTCAGGTGAATTTCCTCGGTTTCCCGCTGGACCCCTTGGTGTATCAGGTGCGCGATCGTCAGGTGGACGCCGCCATCACCCCCTTCTGCACTCTGGAGGAGATGATCCGACGGGGCCTGGTCAACGCAGAGGACTACCGGGTGCTCAACCCCAGTCGGCCCCCGGGCTATGACTGCCAGGTCAGTACCGCGCTTTACCCCAACTGGTCGTTTGCCGCCAGCGAAAGCGTCGACACCCGCATCACCAAGGCGATCACCCAGGCCCTGATGGACCTGACACCGGAGCACCCCGCCGCGGTGCAGGGCCAGTTCTGGGGCTGGACCTCCCCCATCAGCCAGCTCAAGGTGATCCAGCTGTTCAGCGAACTGCAGGGCACGCCGGAACGCATCACCTACTGGCAGCACTTCCAGAACTGGCTGAAGGAGAACCGTCACTGGGGCCTGCTGGCGTTGGTGATCTTCCTGGCCGCCACCTTTTACCACTTCTGGCTGGAGTACAAATTCCGCCAGAAAAGCGAAACCCTGGTGAAAACCGAGCGGGCTCTGAAACAGAAGGCGCTGCAGATGGAGCGCCTGCAAAGCGCCGCCATTATTGGCGAGATCGGTGCGGGGCTGGCGCACGAGATCAACCAGCCGATCGCCGCCATCACCAACTACAGCGAAGGCGGCATGATGCGATTGCAGAGCCAGACCAAGCCCGACACCGAGCTGCTGGCGCTGCTCGACAAGATCCACCAGCAGTCCTCCCGGGCCGGGGCGATCGTGCACCGCATCCGCGGGCTGCTGAAACGGCGCGAAGCGGTGTTTGGTAAGACCAACCTGCTGACCCTGGTGGATGAGAGCCTCGCGCTGTTGCGCTCCGAAAGTGAGCGTCACGGCATCCCGATCCGCTCCCGGGTGACCGGCGAACCTTACGTGGTGGAAGCGGATGCGGTGGGGATGCAACAGGTGATGGTTAACCTACTGAAGAACAGTCTGGACGCCCTAAAAGCGCACCCACCGGAGCAACCGCCCACCGTCTGGATCACCCTCCACTTCGAGCCTAAGCGGGTTACCCTGCAGGTCACCGACAACGGCCCTGGCCTGTCGCTGCCGGCGGAACAACTGATGGCCACCTTCATCACCACCAAGCCGGACGGCCTGGGGCTGGGGCTGGCGATCTGCACCGACATCGCCAAGGCCCACGATGGCGAATTCCAGATTGAGAACCACCCGGAGGGGGGCTGTCAGGCCACTCTGGTGATGCCTCATCAGACCCGTTAACGCCCTTTTTTCCCCCTTGTGGTTCACCACAATTGACACCCGGTAACGGTCTCTGCAGGGGCCGTTACCGCTTCGATCCAGTTCACAAATTCATCACTTGCCCCCGCGGATATGTGGTTTACCACAATGCCCGCCCTTGCCCCTCCTTCGGTATCTCTTAACCGAGTCCGGTGGCACCGCCACCTCAGCAATCGTCATCGCCCGGCACGGAGCCGGGCAGAACAAGGGGAATCACGATGAAACTCGATCGGCGAACGTTCATCAAAGGGGCCGGTGCCAGCACCGCCGGCTGCGCCCTGGCCACCCTCCTGCCGGGCAGCGTGGGGGCCATGGAGCCC
>CAZWED010000049.1:13417-14544 GCA_964632645.1 uncultured Ferrimonas sp.
AATGCCAAGGGTGAGGAGATCGCCAGTATCTGCGAGATGTGCTCCACCCGCTGCCCCATCTCCGCCCGAGTGGTGGGTGAGAAGGCGGTGTCCATCCTGGGTAACCCGAAAGCCAAGTCCTTCGGCGGTGCCGTGTGTGCCCGCGGTGGCGCCGGCCACAGCCTGCTGTACGACAAGCAGCGCCTGGTGAAACCCCTGGTGCGCACCGGCGAGCGTGGCGAAGGCAAGTGGAAAACCGTTGAGTGGTCCGAAGCCTACAAGCTGATCGCCGAGAATCTGAACCGCATCAAGGCCGAACATGGCCCGGAAGCGGTCGCCTTCTCCTCCAAATCCGGTTCCCTCTCCGGTCACCTGTTCCACCTGGCCAAGGCGTTCGGCAGCCCGAACACCTTCACCCACGCCACCACCTGTCCCGGTGGTTACGTGATCGCCGCCAAGGCGATGTTCGGTGGCAAGATCAAGCGTGACCTGAGCAACTCCAAGTACATCATCAACTTTGGCCACAACCTGTACGAAGGGATCAACATGTCCGAGACCCGCGGCATGATGAAAGCCCAGATGGACCGGGGCGCCAAGCTGGTGGTGTTTGAGCCGCGCTTCTCCGTGGTGGCCGACAAGGCGAACGAATGGTTTGCCATCAAGCCGGGCACCGACGTCACCGTGGCACTGGCACTGTGCCACGTGCTGATCGAGGACAACCTGTACGACAAAGCCTTTGTTGAGCAGTACGTGGAAGGCTTCGAGGCGTTTGCCGCCGAAGTGAAAGCGTACACCCCGGAGTGGGCCGAGCAGATCAGTGACGTACCGGCCGCCGACATTCGCCGCATCGCGCACGAATACGCCGCAGCGGCCCCCCACGCGGTTGTCGACTTTGGCCACCGCGCCTCCTTCACCACCGAAGAGTTCGAGCTTCGCCGCGCCCTGTATGCCGCCAACGTGCTGATCGGCAACATCGAGCGCAAAGGCGGCCTCTACTTTGGCAAGAAAGCGGGCACTTACAACAAGCTGGCCGGCGCCAACGTCACCCCCTCCCTCGGCAAGCCCGGTGTGGAAGGGATGCCCAAGGCCACCGCCAAGCGCATCGACCAGGTGGACGAGCAGTACTCCATGTGCTGGTCTACCGGCGG
>CAZWED010000050.1:0-14243 GCA_964632645.1 uncultured Ferrimonas sp.
CACGGCGCGATGTTTTCGACCTTCACCGCATTGGTGCGGCTGGGGTCATCCAGATAGAAGCGCACCTGCTTTGGCCCCGATTCCGGCGTCACGAACACGTAGATGTCACCGCTGACGCTCTGCCCGTCCAGTGGCACCGGGTTGCTGCGGTCCGGCGAGCGGGACAGCAACAGTGCGCTGTTGCCGGACACGGCGTTGACGGTGAGTTGCACCGGCAGTGTGGCGCTGCTGCCTCCGCCGCTGGCGGTCACCTGGGCGTTGTAGGTGCCCGGGCCCAGGTTGCCGGCGTCCAGCTTCAGCTGCAGGGACAGCGGTGTCTGGCCGTTGTCCGGGGTGACCGTCAGCCAGCTGGCGCTGCTTTGCAGGCTCACCGAAGTGGATGTCCCGGCGCTCAGGGTGGTGTTGAGCGTGCCGCTGTCACCCTGCGCCAGAGACAGCGCCAGTGAGGCCGGAGAGAAGCTCAGCCCGGCGGGCGGCGGGGCGCCGTCGTTGGCCACGGTAAAGCTGGCGTAGCGGGAGACGGTGCCGCTGTCGAGGTTCAGGTCCACCCGCATCTGGTACAGGCCATCGGCCAGACCGGTGGTGTCAAAGGGCAGGGCATCCTTGTTGCCTGCGGTGCCGCCGAGGTCGTAAGGGGCCGCCCCCTCCCGCTTCACCTGGCTCAGGGTTTGCTGTCCAAGGAAGAAGGTGGCGCTGTTGATCCCCTCCTCTGGGCCGACAAAGACGTAGATGTCGCCCGAGACCGTTTGCCCCTGCAAGGGCGCGGCGCCACTGCGCTGCGCGTTGCCGGACAGCAGCAGCTGGTAGTCGCTGCTGCCCACCTGGAGCACGACGGGCACGGTGAGACGGGCGCCGTCCTTGCCGGTCACCAGCAGGTCGGTGGCGTAGCTGCCCGCCCCCAGGCTGCCGGCGTTCAGGGTCAGGGTGACGTCCAGCGGCGCGGTGCCCGAGCTGGGGGAGACGCTCAGCCAGTTCACGGATTCGCTCAGGCTGACCGAGCCGCCACCGGCCTGGCTGATGCGCAGCGACACATTGGCGGACTGGCCCGGCTCCAGTGATTGATTCACCTGGGTGGGGGAGGCCGTCAGGCCACTGCCATCACAGCTGTCGGCGTAGCGGAAGCGGTCGATGATCCACGGGGTTTTGCCCTCGAGAATGCTGTAGACGGAGACCTCCATCGCCCCGTCGGCAGTGAAATTCACCCGGCCGATATGGTGCGCGGTGTTGTCCCGCATCGCGGTCCAGTAGGGGGGAGGAACGTTGTTCCACGGCGAGAAGTCCTTGTTGCGGCTGGAGAGCTTGCCCGCCGGGCTGATCTTCACCCAACTGGTGCCTTCGCTGCGGTCGTAGCAGTCGAGGGCGGTGGTGGTGGGGGTGTTGTTCTTCGGCACATCCACCAGCGGGAAGGTGCGCTCGTAGGACTGGTCGTGGGAGGTCAGCACCAGTTTGACCCCGTACTGCTCAAACACCGGCCCCAGTTGGGCGCGCAGGGTTTTGGCGCTGGGGTGGTTGCCGCCGTCGGAGAAGGGGGCGGCGTGGAAGTACGCGACGATCCAGCGGTAGCCGTCGTCCGCCACATTGGCCAGGTGGTTGGTCAGCCAGGCCAGGGCCTCATCGGGCATGCCGTCGTTTTCCCTCAGGCCGTACACCGAAATAAAGTGCACGTCGGCCACGTCGAAGGCGTACATGCGGCTGCCTTGCCAGCCGCTGGTGGTGGCGAAGCGGGCGGCCCAGGTGTCGTAATCCTCACCCAGCAACACCTCGTGGTTGCCCCAGGTGGGCATCATGGCGATGCGCGGTGCCAGCGACACCATCTGGTTGAACCAGGCGTCGATGCTGCGATCCAGCGTGCCGTAACGGCCGTCGCTGTTGTAGTAGATCAGATCGCCGCCGGGCAGCAGCAGGTCCGGGTCGATCTGGTTCATCGCATCGATGCTGGCCTGAACGCCGGTGCCAAGGCCGTCGTTGCGGCCCAGCAGGCCGGTGTCGGCGAAGTACACCAAATCCCACTCCTGACCCACGGCGGGGGCACTGCGGGTCTGGTAGGTCTGGCTGAATACGCCGGGGCGGATCATCACCCGGTAGTCGTACTCGGTATCGCTCTTCAGGCCGGAGAAACTGACTTCGTGGAAGATCCCTTCATCGGTGGTGTGGCGCACCGAGCCGTAGGCGTCCTGCCAGCTGCTGCTGCCGCGGGGGCGGTATTGCAGTCGGGAGGCGGTGCCGTCGTTGTCGGTTTGCCAGATGGCGGTGATGGTGTCCGGGCCCTGATCCCAGGCCAGGTGCAGCTGACGGGCGCCGTCGCTGTCGTTGCTCACGCTCAGGGTGATGGTGACCGACGCGCTGCTGTAGCCGTCGGCACTCAGGCTGAGTTTGGTCTGGTAGGGGCCGGGGCTCAGGCCCTGGGCATCGACCTTCAGGCTCAGCGTGGCCGGCGTGGTGCCGGCATTGGGGCTGACTGTCAGCCAGCTGGCGTTTTCCGCGGAGGTGAAGCTCACCGCCTGATTGTTGGACGTGCTGAGGCTGACACTGGCGGAGGCGGTGGCGCCGGGCTCGACGGACAGGCTGACGTTATCGGGGCTGACCAGCAGCGCCGCCACGTTGTTGTCCACCACGATGCTGCCGGACAGGGCAATGTTGGCGCCGGAGTCAGCAACCAGAGTGGCGCTGATTTCGTGGGGGCCGTCGGTCAGAGAGCGGGTGTCGTAGGGGCGGGAATTCTTGTTGGATTCGGTGCCGGCCAGATCCCACGGGGCGTTGCCTTCGGTCTGCACCAGCGTGCCGTCGATGTAGAACTTCACCTGGCTGAGGCCCGCGTCCTGATCAACAAAGACGTAGATGTCGCCCGATACCACCGGACCGTCCAGCGGCTTGGGCGCGGTGCGGTCGGCACTCTCCGACCACACCAGCTGATAACCCCAGGCGGCGGGCGCCAAAAACAGACACAAGCAAAACGGCACTATCCAACGGTTTTTCCAAGCCATACCCCTGACCCCCTGGCTGAAATGTTTCGGGATGAATTGCAACCATAGGCCGAACCCGGCCCTCGCGGAGGAGAAATTCGGGCCCCTGCAACGGATATTTCCCAAGTCCCTATGCTTCATGCCGTTTTTTCTTGGCATGGGGGTACCTATAATGATCCCCCTCAGCCGTATTGGAGTCTTGCATGAATCAACACGATTGCGCTTTGCGGATCCGGTCCCTGCGCAAGACCTACCCCGGCGGCGTGGAAGCCCTGAAAGGGATTGACCTCGAGGTTCAGGCGGGGGACTTTTTTGCCCTGCTGGGCCCCAATGGCGCCGGAAAATCCACCACCATCGGGGTGATCAGCGCCCTCGTAAACAAATCCGCCGGAGAGGTGGAGGTGTTTGGCCACAGCATCGACCGAGAACTCAACGCGGCCAAGCGCTGCATCGGCCTGGTGCCCCAGGAGTTCAACTTCAACCAGTTTGAAACCGTGCTGCAGATCGTGGTGAACCAGGCCGGTTACTACGGTGTGCCCAAGGGCGAAGCGATGAAGCGGGCGGAGAAATACCTGTCCCAGCTGGACCTGTGGGAAAAACGCGACGCCCGCGCCCGGGAACTGTCCGGCGGGATGAAGCGCCGCCTGATGATCGCCCGTGCCCTGATGCACGAGCCCCGCCTGCTGATCCTTGACGAACCCACCGCCGGTGTGGACATCGAGATCCGCCGCTCCATGTGGCGCTTCCTCAAGCAGATCAATGAGCAGGGGGTCACCATCATCCTCACCACCCACTATCTGGAAGAAGCGGAGATGCTGTGTCGTCACATCGGCATCATCGACAAGGGGGAGCTGGTGGAGTGCACCACCATGAAAGCCCTGCTGGCCAAGCTGACGGTGGAGACCTTTGTGCTGGACCTGGCGCCGGACACCGGCCACGTCTTTCTGGAAGGGTTCGAGAGCCGTCGGCCGGACGATCACACCCTCGAGGTGGACGTCGCCAAAGCGGTTGGCCTCAATGGCGTGTTCCAGCAACTCAGTGACCAGGGCGTCACCGTGCTCTCCATGCGCAACAAAGCCAACCGGCTGGAGGAGCTGTTCGTGTCCCTGGTGGAGAACGGTCGCAAGGAGGCCCGCTCATGAGTCATCCGTACTGGATCGCCTTCACCGCGCTGGTGCGCAAGGAGATCACCCGCTTCAGCCGGATCTGGGTGCAGACCCTGGTGCCGCCGGCGATCACCATGACCCTCTACTTCCTGATCTTCGGTAACCTGATCGGCAGCCGCATCGGCGAGATGGGGGGCTTCAGTTATATGGAGTTCATCATGCCCGGCCTTATCATGATGTCGGTGATCACCAACTCCTACGCCAACGTGGCCAGCTCCTTCTTCAGCGCCAAGTTTCAGCGCAACATTGAAGAACTGCTGGTGGCGCCGGTGCCCAACGTCCTGATCATCCTTGGTTACGTTGCCGGCGGTGTGGCCCGGGGCCTGTGTGTGGGGGCCATCGTCACCACCGTGGCGCTGTTCTTTGTCGACATCCAGATCCACAACCTGCCGGTGCTGCTGCTGACTCTGCTGATGACCTCCGTGGTGTTTGCGCTAGGCGGGCTGATCAACGCCGTGTTCGCCAAAACCTTTGACGACATCAGCATCATCCCCACCTTCGTGCTGACGCCGCTGACCTACCTGGGCGGGGTCTTCTACTCCATCTCTCTGCTGCCCGATTTCTGGCAGGGAGTGTCCCAGCTCAATCCGGTGGTGTATACCATTAACGCCTTTCGTTACGGCTTCCTCGGCGTCAGCGACGTCAGCCTGGCCGCATCACTGGGGGTGCTGACCGTGTTCATCACCGTGCTGTTCGCGGTGGCGTACCGACTGATCGACAAAGGCATAGGACTGCGCAGCTGATGGGTAACTCCCGCGCAATCCAGTCCAACCAAACCGGGCCGCACAATAACCTGGACGCCACGGTGCGCCGCCATCTGGCGCACCCGTTCCGGGCGCCCTACGCGGACTACAGCCGCGAACTTTTCGCCGAGCTCAAAGCCTGGAAGGAGGCCGACGGCCGTCCGCTGGTGCTCGACTCCTGCTGCGGCGTGGGGGAGAGCACCGCCAACCTGGCGCGACGTCATCCGGATGCCCTCGTACTCGGGCTCGACAAGTCCGCCGCCCGGGTGGACAAGCACGCCCACTATCAGGCCGGCAGCGACAATTACCGGGTGGTGCGGGGTAACCTGAACGACCTGTGGCGGATGATGGTGGAGGACGGTTGGGCCCCCACCCACCACTACCTGCTCTATCCCAACCCCTGGCCCAAGTCCGCCCACCTTCAGCGTCGCTGGCACGGTGGCCCGCTGTTCCCTTCGCTGCTGGCGCTGGGCGGTCAGTTGGAGCTGCGCTCCAACTGGCGGCTCTATCTGGAGGAGTTCCAGGCGGCCCTGGCCATTGCCGGTTATCAGGGGCAGTTTGCGCCGCTGCCGGACGCGCCGCCGCTGACCCCCTTCGAGCGTAAGTACGGCGAATCGGGCCAGTCGCTGCATCGGTTGGTGTGCGATCTGACGAAAAAATCGTAATTTTTCCTGAGCTGTCCTAGGATGGATCATGCAAGGCCATGATCCGTAAGCCGATTTTTGTTGGCACGGATCTGGCCTACTTCCTTTCTCTAAACCAAACCGGTGGCGAAGGTCACCACGGGGAGATGGAATGACACGGGGACAACACCGGTGGACGGTGATTTTGCTTGGGATGACGGTCGTGCTCTCAAGCCAGGGATTGTTGTGGTACCTGCTCGGCTGAGTT
The DNA here is from genome assembly GCA_964632645.1 of uncultured Ferrimonas sp. Classification (GTDB taxonomy): domain Bacteria; phylum Pseudomonadota; class Gammaproteobacteria; order Enterobacterales; family Shewanellaceae; genus Ferrimonas. Next base: position 5,764 of record CAZWED010000050.1, read on the forward strand.
CTACACTCTTCATTTCGGGGTTCGGACTGGGGACACCAGATGGGGAGAGCAATCGCAAGTGGCCTGCTGCTGCTTCTGCTGACAGGCACGGCGCAGGCTGACGACAACTGGCGTCATCAAATTCGCCTTGGCGGCTGGTCCTACCATCTGGAGGACGAGCCCTTTGAGGACTCGCCAAAGTACAACGAATCCCACAAGGGGATTGGCTACTACTACCGCTTCAACCAATGCCACGGCAGTGCCCACTGGTACTGCCAGCTCGGCGCCAGCTACCTGCGCGACAGCTTCGACAACGACATGTACACCCTCACCTGGAGCTGGAATTACCCCTTTAACGACCATCTGGCCGCGGGCATTGTCGTCGGCGTTGCCAACCGCACCATCGCGGAGTATCAGGACGAGGTGTTCCAGGGCACGGATCGCAAGTGGGTGCCGATGCTCGCCCCCAAGCTAGAGCTGAGTTACGGCCGGTTCTCCATTGGCTTCGCCATCTTTCCCCAGGTCGATTACCTCGAAGAGAACGGCAGCCGGGAGTACAAGATTGGGAAACCGACCCTGTTCTGGGATCTGGCCATCGCGTTTTAACTGACGCCAGAGGGTGGGGAACAGGCGTATTGATCCTCGTTAACCGATAGGGATAACGGCTGGCTCAGGGGCGAATGACACAGCCACGGTAAGCTTGGACAGTGCTCGAACGTAACCTAATGGAAGGGGAAATCGATGCGCCGTTATCTGAGCGTTGTGGCTGTGGCTCTGAGTCTGTTTACGGCGTGTGCTGCCACGGAGTATCAGGCCCAGGACTTTTTCCGGGACGCCAATGCAGAGTACTTCGAAGCATACGACACCCTCAGTGAGCGTGATAAACAGCGTCTGATAGCGGGTCAATTCGCTCAAGGTCTGGTGCAGGACCCGGCCTTTGACGTGGTGTCGCATACCCCTGAAAGACTGACGTTCCAGAACCTGATCATCCAGGTCTATCCCGTTACCCGGGGGGGCCATCTGGTGTCCGTGACAGCCGTGCTGGGAAACCATGGCCAAACGCAGTACATCGACCTGTACGACATCAACCCAAAGGGCGAGATTGTCGGCAAGGTTGAACTGAAGGACTACGGTGTCGAGCCGGTTTTGGCCAATGAGTTTTTGGCGGCCAGCCAGCATTTCCCCAGCTCGGAAAATTACCCCGTGCCGCTCCTTATGGAGGAGGATGGCAACATTCAAGCTCAGCCGTGGACATGGATGGTGCCACAGTGGGAAACGCGCGATATTGTCCGACAGGTGCACTTTGTCTGGAACGGCGAGCGGTTTGATAAGCGGGTGAGTCCACCTGTGATGGCGGGCGTGACGCAATGGTTGAACGATGCCGGCCCCCATCAGGTGCCTGACGATGTGCTGTGGCAGTTGGTCGAAGTGCAAAGGTCGCCCTGCCGCATCTGCACGTCGGACATCCACATTCTTGAGGGACAGGTCCGGCTCAACGGCGTTTGGGTTTCCGGTACTCTGGAATTCAGTCTGAACGACGGCAGCGAAGTGCTGATCGATTCCGGTAGCAAGTTCGCACTGGGAGATGGGGTGAACCGCGTGTCGATTCAGCCGCAGCAATAACAAAGGCCCCGTTTGGGGCCTTTTTGACGTCAGGGTGGGGGTTACGCGGCCTGGGTCGGGATGACGTTGGCGGTGCCCTTGATGTCGTTGTGCTCGTTCAGGTAAACCAGCTGCGGCTTGTGGGTCTTGGCCGCTTCTTCATCCATCACCATGTAGGCGCAGATGATGACCCGGTCTTTCGGGCTGGCTTTGTGGGCGGCGGCGCCATTGACCGAGATGATCTTGGAACCACGCTCACCGCTGATGGCGTAGGTGCTGAAGCGCTCGCCATTATCGATGTTGTAGATCTCGATCTTCTCGTATTCCAGGATACCGGCGGCATCCAGCAGGTCCTGGTCAATGGCGCAGGAGCCTTCGTACTCCAGTTCGGCGTGGGTCACGCGGGCCTGGTGCAGTTTCCCCTTCAGCATGATGCGTTGCATAAGCGGTTCCGTTATTTCTTATGGTCTGAGCTGTGTCAGGTTTGTGAATCGGCGCATTATCACCAAATCACCCGGTGAGGTCTACCGTCAGGTTATCGATTAACCGGGCCCGCCCCAGCTGGGCGGCGGCGAGGATCACCAGTCGGGTGTCGCCGGGTTCCGCCGGAGCCAGGGTGTCGCCGTGGCAAATGCGGATAAAGTCCGGGGTAAAACCGTGCTTTGCCAGTCGGGCTTCGGCCTGGGCTTCCAGCTCGGCGCGGTCGTCCAGCCCCAGGGTTTGAATGGCCTGGGCGGTGATGTCCAGCGTGCGCTTCAACTCCGGCGCCCGGGCCCGCTCCTGCTCGGTCAGGTAGCCGTTGCGGGAGCTCATCGCCAGGCCGTCCGCTTCCCGTACCGTGGGGATGCCGATCACCTCCACCGGCATGTTGAGATCGCGCACCATGGCGCGGATCACCGCCAGTTGCTGGTAATCCTTCTCGCCGAAACAGGCGATGTCCGGCTGCACCAGGTTGAACAGCTTGCAGACGATGGTGGTGACGCCACGAAAATGGCCGGGCCGGCTGGCACCGCAGTGAAGATCGGACAGGCCGGGCACTTCAACGTAGGTTTGCTGGGTCAGCCCCGTGGGGTAGAGCAGTTCGGTTTCCGGGGTGAACAGCAGGTCACAACCGGCGTCAAACAGGCGCTGCTTGTCCGCTTCCAGGGTACGGGGGTAGGCGTCCAGATCCTCGCCGGGACCAAACTGCATCGGATTGACAAAGATGCTGGTGACCACCCGATCGGCCCGGGCGTGCGCCTGGTGAACCAGTTCGATGTGGCCAGCGTGAAGATTGCCCATGGTCGGGACGAAGGCGACCCGCTCACCCGCCTGGTGCCACTGGCGCACCAATTGATGAAGGCGATGGGGATCGGACAGGGTTTGCATAACGACTCCTCTGCCAACCGTGTTCAGTTAAAGCTGTGCTCCGGGCCCGGGAAGCGGCCGTGCTGCACCTCTTCCACAAAGGCGGCCACAGCGGACTGCAGGCTGTGGGTCTGGGCCAGGTAGTTCTTGGCAAATTTTGGGATGTAGCCGGAGGTGATGCCAAACAGATCGTGCATCACCAGGATCTGGCCATCGGTATGGGGACCGGCGCCAATGCCTATCACCGGAATGCTCAGTGCCTGACTGATGGTGCGGGCCAGCTCGGTGGGGACACACTCCAGCACCAGCAGCGCGGCGCCGGCGTCCTGCAGGCGTCGGGCCTGATCCAGAATCGCCTTGCCCGCGTCCTCGCCCCGGCCCTGCACCTTGTAGCCGCCAAAGACGTGTACCGATTGCGGGGTCAGGCCCAGGTGGGCGCACACCGGCACGCTGCGCTGGGTCAGGCCGCGCACCGTGTCGATCAGCCAGTCACCGCCCTCCAGTTTGACCATCTGGGCGCCGGCCCGCATCAGCGTGGCGGCGTTGTCGTAGGCCTGTTCCGGGGTGGCGTAGCTCATAAAGGGCATGTCGGCGATCACCAGCGCATTGGGGGCGCCTTTGCGCACGGCGCGGGTGTGGTAGGCCACGTCGTCGACGGTCACCTTGAGGGTGTCCTCGTCGCCCTTAAGCACCATGCCCAGGCTGTCACCCACCAGCAGCACCGGCACACCCTGCTCGGCAAAGGCGGCGGCGAAACTGGCGTCGTAGGCGGTCAACGCAGCGAATTTGTGCCCCTCACGCTTGTAGCGATTCAGGGTGGAGGTGGTGATCCGGTCCATAGTGTTGAAGCTCTACTGCCCAAAGAGTGCCGTTATATGACAACTGGCAGACGGATTCAACGCCGGAGGTGACAAAGTCGCGAATGACGGGTAACGCGCTCGTTGCCGCTTCTGCCGCAGGTTGTGTGTAAAGAGGCGCACCCTGCCCTGAGAGGAGGGGGCGCGCTGGTTACCGGCGGAACAGGGGCTGCGGCGGGCACTGGGCCAGCAGGGTGGTGAGCTGGCGGCCATCGGGGAGGGTCAGCTCCGGCGCCAGTTCAAACAGCGGGATCAGCACGAACGCGCGCTCCGCCATGCCGTAGTGCGGCACGGTCAGCCGTTCGCTGCTGAGCTGCTGGTCGCCGTAGAGGATGAGGTCGAGGTCGAGGGTACGGGCGCCCCAACGCGCGTGGCGCTCCCGACCTTGCCGGGTTTCGATCCCCTGCAGGGCGTCCAGCAGCGCCAGCGGCGCGAGCGTGGTGTCCAGGGCGGCCACAGCGTTAACGTAATCCGGCTGGTCCATGCCCGCCATGGGCGGGCTGGTGTAGAAACCGGAGCACCCGGCCAGCACGGTGTCCGGCAGGGTGTTCAGGGCGTCCAGCGCCTGTTCCAGCTGGCGGGCCGGCTGGTCCAGGTTGCTGCCCAGGGCGACGTAGGCGCGGATCACTGGCTGGCCTTGCCCTGCGGCTTGCGACGACGGGGACGGCGGCGGCGCTTGCTGCTGTCGCTGCCAAGCGCGCGCACCATCTGGCGGCGGCCCTGGTCATCGGTGTCCTGGAACTGGGTCCACCAGCGGGCCAGCTCCACCAGTTCGCCGCCTTCTGCTTCGGCGCGCAGCAGCAGGAAGTCGTAAGCGGCGCGGAAACGGGGATGCTCGTAAATGCGGAACGCGCGGGAGCCACCGCGTTTCTCCAAACGGCCCTGAAGCTGCCAAATCTCCATCGCTGGGGTGGTGAAACGGCGCGGCAGAGAGACGGTTTTGCACTGCTTGCTGATGGCGTCGCCTGCGGCGGCGGTCAGGGCATCGTACTCCGCCATGCCACGATCCTGGCGCTTGTTGGCCAGGTCTTCCACCACGTACCAGAGCAGGGCGGCATAGATGAAGGCCGGAGTCACCGGCTTGTCGGCCGCCACCCGCTGATCGGTGTTTTTCATCATCGCTTCGATCAGCGCCAGCACCTTGCCGTCCTTGTCCCGCTGGAGCAGCTTCTCCTGCATCGGGAACATGGGGGCAAACAGGCCGTACTCCCGCATCAGGCGGAAGTTTTCCAGACCCTTGCCAGCCATAAACAGCTTGAGGGTTTCCTCAAACAGACGGGCGGCGGGGATGTCGCTCAGCAGGTCGGCCAGCTCATGGATCGGCTTGGCGGTGTCCGGGGCGATGGAGAACTCCAGCTTGGTGGCAAAGCGCACGGCACGCAGCATCCGCACCGGGTCTTCCCGGTAGCGGGTCGCCGGGTCGCCAATCAGGCGCAGACGGCGGGACTTCAGGTCGGCCATGCCGCCAAAGTAATCCCGTACGCTGTAGTCGGAGATGTCGTAGTAGAGGCCGTTTACCGTGAAGTCGCGGCGCTCGGCGTCTTCATCAATGCTGCCGTAGACGTTGTCCCGCAGCAGGCGGCCGCTGTCGTCGGCCCGGGCGTGTTTTTCGCTGGACTCGTCGTGGTGCCCACGCAGGGTGGCGACCTCAATGATGTCGCGGCCAAACAGGATGTGTGCCAGTCGGAACCGGCGGCCAACCAGGCGACAGTTACGGAACAGCTTGCGGATCTGTTCCGGGGTGGCGTTGGTCGCCACGTCGAAGTCTTTGGGCTGGTGACTGAGCAGCAGGTCACGCACGCCACCGCCCACCAGGTACGCTTGGTAACCGGCTTTGTGCAGGCGATAGAGCACCTTAAGGGCGTTCTCGCTGATGTCATTGCGTGAGATCCGGTGCGACTTGCGCGGAATGATCTCGAGCTTCGGTTGGATGGGCGCCGCTTGGGAGCGGCCGCCGATCAGGCGCTTAGCCATTGTCGTCAGGCGCTTAAGAATGGGACACCTCGTTGAATTTACTGTGGGCACACCGGCGTGACAGAGCCAGTTGGCTTATGGCGCGCCATGATATACCAAGGGTGATTAAATGATAAGCCGTCAAAGCGGCGCCGGCAGGTTACGCTCTCGGGGAAGACGAGCCAGCTCAAACCGTTGTACGGCAGCGTGCAGAACCGCGTGGGGGGCGTCGTGTGCCCACTCCGGCTCCACCGGTTGCCCGAGAAAACGCAGGGCAAGCAGCAGATTGGCGGTGGGGTGTTGGTCGTCCAGCGCCGGTGCGTGGTTCTGCTTGGACAGCTTGTGGCCATCCGACCACACCGCCAGGGGCAGGTGCAGATAGGCCGGGACGGTCCAGCCCAACTGGGCAAACAGGGTCAGCTGGCGCACCGTGGCTTCCAGCAGATCGTTGCCGCGAACCACCTCGGTGATCCCCTGGTCGTGATCGTCCACCACCACGGCCAGCTGATAGGCGTAGAGGCCGTCCCGCCGTTTCAGAATAAAATCCTCGGCGGCGAAGGGCCGGTCGGTCTGGATCGCTCCCAACAGGCCATCTTCAAAGCAGGATACCGCTGAGGTGTTGTGCAGTCGCAGGGCCACCGGGCCCGGCTCCGGTGGCTGCGTCCGGCAGTGGCCATCGTACAGGCCGCCGAGACTCTGAACCCGCTTGCGCGTGCAGCTGCAGGGGTAGCACAGGCCCTCCCGGATCAGCCGATCCAGGATGGCGTCATAACGTTCCGAACGCCGGCTCTGATACATCAGTTCGCCGTCCCAGTGCAGGCCGTGGGCCTCCAGGGTACGAAGAATGCGATCGGCGGCACCGGGCATCTCCCGGGGGGGATCGATGTCTTCGATGCGTACCAGCCATTGGCCACCTAACGCGCGAGCGCGCAGATAGCTGCCGACAGCGGCGATCAGTGAGCCGAAATGAAGGGGTCCGGAAGGGGAGGGGGCGAAACGCCCGATGTACGGTGTGGTCATGGTGGAAAGAAAACGGGAGGCCAGGCCTCCCGTTGTCAGATGGGTTACCCTGCCATCTGTCGCTCTTTGATCTCTGCGAGCGTCTTACAGTCGATGCAGAGGTCAGCGGTCGGACGGGCTTCCAGACGACGGATGCCGATCTCGACGCCGCAAGAGTCACAGAAACCGAAGTCGTCGTCTTGCAGCTTAATCAGGGTTTTCTCAATCTTCTTGATCAGCTTGCGCTCACGGTCACGGGTGCGCAGCTCCAGGCTGAACTCCTCTTCCTGAGCAGCACGGTCAACCGGGTCGGGGAAATTGGCCGCTTCGTCCTTCATATGGTGAACGGTGCGATCAACCTCTTCACGCAACTGGTTACGCCAGGCTTCCAGGATGGTCTTAAAGTGAGCCAGCTGCTTCTCGTTCATGTACTCCTCACCGGGTTGTTCCCGGTAAGGTTCCACGTTGGCATAAGCCAATACACCAATCTTCTTTGCAGTGCCCTGCGGCATTAGGCGTCTCCTGTTACTTTGTCAAACGAGAGGCGATCATCATTTTGGGGCGCTATCTATATCAGATGGATCTCGTTTGCGCAATTCCTTGCGAGCCATATTGCTAACTTGGACCGGACCACCGTGTTTTATGTCACATCGGTCGGGCGCGGCAAGTGTAGCAGCCTATTACTGTAGGTCGACCTGAAGGGCATTGACTGCCCGGATCCCAGTGTCGTCCATGTCGCACCCCAGAGCCAGAAATTCCACGCCAACCGCTGCGGCTTCCCGGCATAACCGGGCGTATTCAGGGTCGATGTGGCTGGCCGGAGAAACCCGCTCAATACCAGTGTGGGCCGCCATAAAAAGCAGTACGGCCCGCTGCCCCTGCTGGACCACTTCCATCAGCTCCCGAAGATGCTTCTGGCCCCGCGCGGTGACGGCATCGGGAAAGTATCCCTGACCCTCGTCGCCCAGAAGAGTGACATTTTTAACCTCGACATAACAACTTATCAGATCATTACCCGACAGCAAGAGATCGATGCGGCTGTTCTCCGAGCCGTATCGCACCTCCCGCCGGATCGACGAATAGTCATTCAGCGAGGCCAGCAGGCCGGCGCGTATCCCCTCCTCGGCCAGGGCATTGGCCCGGCCGGTGTTGACGCAGATGCGGTGGCCCAGTTCGTTCTCCACCAGCTCCCAGGTGCAGGGGTACTTGCGCTTGGGGTTGCCGGAGTCCGAGTACCAGACGCGCCAACCGGGTTCGGCGCATCCTGTCATGGCGCCGGTGTTGGGGCAATGCAGGGTGAGTTCGGTGCCATCATCCCGGCGGACATCGGCCAGAAACCGCTTGTACCTTTTTATTAAGGTTGCTGAGTGAAGTGGGGGCGAAAATTCCATGTCGACCTATCGATGTTTGTGAGATGTGTGCCTCTAAGCCTTTGTGTACACTGAGGGCCACCTATGTAGAAAGCCGCAAAGGACCTCGTTCATGACGGATCGTATCATCGTGGTGCTGGACAATCAGCCCGCACCGGCTGCCTGGGGCAGCGCCAGTGTTTCCTTTCAGGGCAACACCGCCCGGATCCACCTCGGAGAGGGTGACCTGTACCGCCAGGTTCAGGCCGCGGCCCGCCAGATCACCAGCCAGGGCATCCAGGCCGTGACGCTGCAGGGAGAGGAGTGGGATCCGGTGCTGCAGTGGCGTTTTGCCTGCGGATTCGGCACGGCCAAGGCGATGGGGGAGATCCAG
>CAZWED010000051.1:0-14166 GCA_964632645.1 uncultured Ferrimonas sp.
TCACTGAGGATCTCCGCGTTGGGCAGACAGAACCGCAGGTCAAATACGGTGATGGTGTCCCCCTTGGGGGTCGCCATGGTCTTTGCCACCCGCACTGCCGGGGCGGCCATCCTGGTGTGATCCACGGTGAAGCTGTCGAGCAGGGGCATGGAGATCTCCTTCTATACGTCTATCCATCCAGAGCACAAAAGGTAACCCCGCCGATGTGGCGGGGTCAATGCCGGTTACTGACGGATGGCGTTATAGGCCTCTTCCGACAGAGAGTGGTAGCGCCACACCCCATCCTGATAGGCCCGGTAGTTGTCGTAGACCTTCTTCATCAGGGGGTCTTTGGCGACCTCTTCCGCCATCACCTCTTCATTGGCGGCACGGAGGACTTCAATCACCTCGTCCGGCCATTGCCGTAACTCCACACCGTGTTCGTTGATCAATGTATCCAGCGCCGCAATGTTTCGGGTGGTGTATTCATCCAGCATGTCCTGGTTGACCGCCTGTGCGGCGGTTTCCACGATCGCCTGGAGGTCGGAAGGCAGGGATTCAAAGGCCGCTTTGTTGACCAGGAACTCCAGCGTTGTACCAGGCTCATGCCAGCCGGGGTAATAGTAGTACTTGGCCGCCTTATGCAGACCAAAGGCAAGGTCGTTGTAGGGGCCCACCCATTCGGTGGCATCGATGGCACCGGTCTGCAGCGCGGTAAAAAGTTCCCGCCCCGGCAGGGTCACCGGCACGCCGCCAATACGTGACAACACCTCACCGCCGAGTCCCGGCAGGCGCATCTTCAGCCCCTTGAGGTCCTCAACGCCGTTGATCTCCTTGTTGAACCAGCCGCCCATCTGTACACCGGTATTGCCACCGACCAGCGGCAGGATGCCAAACGGCGCGTACACCTCACGCCACAGCGCCATGCCTCCGCCGTAGTTGAGCCAGCCATTCATCTCCTGGGCATTCATGCCAAAGGGAATGGAGGCAAAAAACTGGGCAGCAGGCGCCTTGCCTTTCCAGTAATAGGCCGCGCTGTGGCCCATCTCGGCGGTGCCCTGACTGACGGCATCAAACACCTCGAACGCGGGCACCAGATCACCCGCGCCATAAACGGTCACCGTCAGACGGCCACCGGACATGGCGTTCACCTTTTCCGCGAACCGCTCCGGCGCCATGCCCAGGCCGGGAAAGTTTTTGGGCCAGGAGGTCACCAGCTTCCATTGATAGGTCTGCTGGGGTTCTGCCTTGGGCGAGTCACCTTCGACCTTGGGGCCGGGCTGACAGCCCAGCAGGGTCATCGACAGAAACAGCAGGCTCAGTGCGATCCTTCTCATGTTGGTCTCCTCGGGTTAGCCGTAGATCCGCTCTGGCAGCCAGGTGGCCAGTTCCGGCCACAGCGCCAACAGCAACATCATCAGGATCTGCAGGGCAATAAAGGGGGCGACCCCCCGGTACAGGGTGGCGCTGTCCAACGACGGCGGCGCCACGCCACGCAAATAGAAGAGGGCAAAACCGAAAGGCGGCGTCAGGAAAGAGGTCTGCAGGTTCAGTCCCAGCATGATCCCCAGCCAAATCGGGTCCAGCCCCAGCATCAACAGGGTGGGCGCCACCATGGGCACCACCACAAAGGTGATCTCGATAAAGTCGAGAATGAACCCGAGCAGGAAGATCACCAGCATCACCACCAGCGTTGCCCCCACCACACCACCGGGCAGATCCGACAGCGCATCATGGATCAACGCTTCCCCGCCCAACCCCCGGAAAACCAGGGAGAACAACGCCGCGCCCATCAGGATCATAAACACCATGGCAGTGACCCTGACCGACTCTTTCAGCGCCTGCAGCAAGGCATCCCAACTCAGGCTCCGTCTGGCCAGTGCCAGCACCAGCGCACCAAAGGCCCCGACCGCCGCCGCTTCCGTGGGGGTCGCGAAGCCCATCAGGATCGATCCCAACACCATCAGAATGAGGGCGATGGGCGGCACCAACGCGTTGAGCAGGTTCAAGAAAAAAGCGTAGTTCAGGGTGACGGATTCCGTCGCAGCAAAACGCTCCGGACGACGCCAGGACAACAGCAGGGTATAGATGATGTAGAGTCCGACCAGCACCAGCCCCGGGATAAGGGCGCCGGCGAACAGGTCACCCACCGACACGGTTCGCGGGGAAAACACCCCCATCTTCAACTGGGCTTGCTGATAAGCCGACGAGAGCACATCCCCCAGCAGCACCAGGGCAATAGAGGGAGGGATGATCTGCCCCAGGGTCCCGGTGGCACAGATGGCGCCGGAGGCGTAAGCGGGGTGATAACCCCGCTTGAGCATGGCCGGTAGGGAGAGCAGCCCCATGGTCACCACCGTAGCACCAACAATGCCGGTACTGGCCGCCAGCAGTACCCCCACCAGCATCACCGAAATCGCCAATCCGGCCCGCAGCCGGCCAAACAGTTGTCCCATCGCTTCCAGCAACTGCTCCGCCTGTCGGGAACGCTCCAGAATCATCCCCATCAGCACAAACAGGGGCACCGCCATCAGGGTCTGGTTGTTGATGATGCCGTAGAGGCGGTTTGGCAGCGCCCCGAGGAAGGCGCCGTCAAAGTGACCGGTGGTGGCCCCCAACAGGGCGAACCAGAGCGCCGTCCCACCAAGCGCGAAGGCCACCGGATAGCCACACAGCAGCACCAGGCAGACCACGAAAAACATCAGTAAAGCCATCATGCCGTCGGCCCTCCCCGGAGCGTCACCACCGCCTTGGCGATCTGCGCCAGCGCCTGCAGCGCCAAGGTGACCACCATCGCCAGGATCAGCGTTTTCTGCACGTACACCAGCGCCAGTCCTCCCGCTTCCGGCGACGCCTCAAGGCCCATCCAGCTGGCCACCACGTATCGCCAGCTTTGCCAGGCGACAAAGCCGACAAAGGGCAGCAACAGCAACAGCGTGCCGAGCAGATCCGCCCAGGCCCGGCGACGCACACTCCAGTTGCGATAAAAGATGTCGACCCGCACGTGGCCGTCGTGTTTGAGGGTAAATCCGGCGCCCAGGGTAAAGAGCGCCCCATGGAGATACAGAACGGTTTCCTGCAGCGCGATGGAACCGGTTTCCAGCCCGTAACGCAGGGCAACAACAGCAACCGCCAGCAGCAGCATCGCCAGCATCAGCAACGCACAGAGCGTGCCGAGCCATTCATTCAGGCGATCAATCCAGGACAGTGGGGGCGTAGACATCGGGATCCGCTACCAAAAGGGGAGTTAACCTTTTGATAACAAATCCCGGCACGGAAAGGAATGGTTGCGGTGAGGGGTTAGCCGAGACAGCTGGGCGTACGGGGGGCCTGTTGCTGCTCGTCCCACTCCGCCGGAGTGTATGTGTGCAGGGCCAGGGCATGCAGGCTGCCCGCCAGCTCCTGAGCCAACACCGCGTTGACGGCCCGGTGACGGGCCAGCAGGCGCTGCCCTTCAAACTGCGCTGACACCAGAATCAGCTTAAAGTGGCTCTCCTCAGCCGGCCCCCGATGCATGTGGCTCTCGTTAATCACTTCCATATGGGCCGGGGCAAACTCGGCCTGGATCTTGGTTTCGATGGTTTGTTGCATGCTCATAAAGCGTTCCTGTCGACGGCCTGTGACGCCGCTCACAATGGACGATGGGAGCGAGTTATACCTGCTGGGGCGGACACGGGCAAGTGGGATGGAAACCGGGCTGGATCTGCCGGAAGGTCAGGCTCACCCTTGGCGACACCGGCTTTGCGGTGGTAGCCAGGCAGTGGTAGACCCCCGGCGCCAGCCAGAGCAGGCTGCCCGGCGGCAGATCGACGCCGTGGCTGTCCCGGGCATCGAAACGCAGCCGCAGCCGACGGGTATCGCCCAGGGAAAGGATGGCCAGTTCCGGCCCCAGTTCCGGCTCATTGTCCCGATGCCAGCCCATGCGATCCTGACCGTGGCGGTAGCGGTTCACCAACACCGCATTAAAGCCCGCGCCAAGACGGTCCATCAGGGTTTGTATGGCGTCCGGCACGGGCTCAGGATGCAACAGCAATCCCGAGTAACGGTAAGCACAGCCCGGATGGGCCAGGTAACACTGCTGACGGGGAATGGGATGGCGTCGGCCAAAGATCTGCACCTGGGGTTGCTGCCAGGGCAGCCCCTGCAGAACCGGCCACAACGCGGCCTGTTCATCCGCTGACAACCAGTTTGGCACCACCCGGGCCAACAACCGGCCAGCATTGTCCCGGATACACTGTTCAGGATCGGCCATTTTTGCGAAAATTCCTCTTTTGGTTACGAGTCTTCCCCATGTCCCAGCTTACCGTCAACGGCACCGAACTTCGCCTTGAACGCTTCCCGCCCCAACCCCAGGACACCCTGCAGGCCTGGGACGCTGCGGACGAACTGCTGCTCGAGGCCCACCAGCTCCCCTCCGGCCCGCTGCTGGTGCTGAACGATCATTTTGGTGCCCTCGCCTGCGGCCTGGCTGAACGCCCTCTCTATTGGGTTAACGACAGCTTCGTGGCCCACCAGGCCCTGGCACAAAACCTCGAACTCAATGACCTGGAGCCGGAGCTGCACGCGCTGAATGCACTGGCGTCACTGGATACGGCGGTGGCCGGAGTGATGATCAAGCTGCCCCGCAGTTTGCGCCTGCTGACGGCCCAGCTGGACTGGCTGAACGCACACCTGCCCGCCGCAACCCCGGTGGTGATTGGGGCGCGCCAGAAAGACATGCCCTCCTCCCTGCCGGACCTGACCCGCCAGCTGCTGGACGACGTCACCCCCTCCCGGGCGGTCAAGAAAGCCCGTCTGGTGTATGGCCAGCTCAGTGGCCGCCAAAGTGGTGTGCCGGAACGTCTCGACTGGCACTGCGAGCCCATCGACGCCACCGTGCGCAACTACCCCAACGTCTACGGTGCCAAGGCACTGGACATCGGCGCCCGCTTGCTGCTGCAGCATCTGCCCAACAGCGACGGTGAAATCGTCGATCTCGGCTGCGGCAACGGCGTACTGTCGATGGCACTGCTTCGGGCCAACCCGCACGCACATGTGCTGGCCGTGGACGAATCCTGGGACGCGGTGCGCTCTGCCCGGGAAAACCTGGCCAGCGTCGCCGACGAATCCCAATTTGAGGTGGTGTGGAACGACTGCCTGTCCGGCATGGACGGTGGCCAGGCGGATTGGGTGGTGTGCAACCCGCCGTTCCATCAGCAACAGGCAGTCACCGACCATATCGCCTGGCAGATGTTCCGCGACGCCAAACGCATCCTCAAAGTGGGCGGCCGTCTGCGCATCGTCGGCAACCGCCATCTGGGGTACCACATCAAGCTGACCCGACTGTTTGGCGGCTGCACCACCGTCGCCTCCAACGCCAAGTTCGTGGTGCTCGAAGCGCAAAAGCGCTGAGCCTGTTCACCTCGGGGCAGAATCGGGTATTCTGCCCCGCAAAGGTTGCAACAGGGATAACCCAATGAAAAACGTCTTTTTGGCCGCCGCCCTGATTCTGGGCGGCTGCGCCAGCCATCCCCAGAGTCTGATTCTGGCCCCCACCGAGCCGATGCCCACCCTGACCGCCGCGCACAGCAGCAGCGTCGCGCTGACCTCGACCGACCACCGCACCGACACCTTCCTGGTCCGCATTCAGGAGGGCGACGGCCCGGCCCAGTTGATCAACGCGTCCAGCAACCCGCGGGCGTTGCTGGAATCCGGCCTTCGCGACGGTCTGAGCCGTCAGGGTTACGCCATGAGCGGACAGGGGCAGGTACGGATGGCACTCACCCTCGAGGAGCTGCGGGTCGATGTCGACCAGAGTGCCATGCGCCACGCGGCCAACAGCCGCGCCACCGCCACCCTGGTGGTGGAGCAGGATAACCGCCAGCTGGTAAAGCGCTACCAGGCCCGCGGTGAACTCACCGGGGTACTCAAGGTGGAGTCCGCGGTGCTGGAGCGGGAGGTGAACGATCGCCTCAACCAGCTGCTTAATGCCATGCTTAACGATCCCGAGCTGCACCAATTCATTCAGTAAGGAAACCGATATGACCCGTGCCCTGACCCTTGCCCTCACTCTGCTGTTCGCCAGCGTCGGCCTGGCGGCCGACAAGGACCCGCGCATCCAACCCGGCAACCTGTTCCCCAAGGTTCAGCTGGAAACCAGTTTGGGCAACCTGGTGGTGGAACTGGACCGCAGCCGGGCGGAGCGCACCGTGGATAACTTCCTGCTCTACGTGGTCAATGGCGCCTACGACAACAGCATATTCCATCGCGTTATCGGCGATTTTGTGGTGCAGGGAGGCGGGTACACCAAGGACTACCAACCGATCCCGGAGCGCGAGCCGGTAATCAATGAATCCGGCAACGGTTTGTCGAACGCCTATGGCACCATCGCCATGGCGCGCACCGATGACCCCCACAGCGCCACCAACCAGTTCTATTTCAACGTCGCCGACAATGACCGGCTGGACCCCTCCAGCCGTCGCTGGGGCTACGCGGTGTTTGGTGAAGTGGTTGAAGGCAGCGAGGTGTTGGATGCGATGGCCGCCGTGGAAACCGGCCCTAACGATGTGGTGCCCGGCGGTACGGTTCCGGTGACCCCGCTGATGCTGATCAAGGCCACACTGTTGCCGGAATAACCCACCGACGGGGCGGGCCTTGTGCTGGCCCCATCTCCCGCCTTACCCTGAACCCTCCGTCACCAGGAACTCCTGCCCATGACCCGACTGGCTCAACGCTTTGAACCCCTGACTGTCTACCTGCACAAACGGGTTCTGGTGCTGTTGGCGTTGGGGTTCTCCTCCGGTCTGCCTCTGATGCTGGTGTTTGGCACCCTCTCCGCCTGGCTGAGGGAAGCGGGCATCGAGCGGGCCACCATCGGCTTTCTCAGCTGGGTCACCCTGGCCTACAGCATTAAATTTCTCTGGGCTCCCCTGGTGGATCGCCTGCCGCTGCCGCTGCTCTCCCGCACCCTGGGACGCCGCCGGGCCTGGCTGCTGCTGGCCCAGGTGCTGTTGATACTGGGGCTGTGGGGGATGTCGATGACCGACCCCATCGCCGATCTGCCACGCCTGGTGGGGTTTGCTCTGATGGTGGCGTTTGCTTCGGCCACTCAGGACATCGTAGTGGACGCGTTCCGCATTGAGGCGGCCCCGGAGAAGATGCAGGCGGCTCTGGCCGCGGCCTACCAGATGGGCTACCGGCTGGCGATGATACTGTCCAGTGCCGGGGCGCTGGCCATCGCCGCGTGGGCCGACCCGGACCCCAGCGTTTACCGGGTCGAGGCCTGGCACACCGCCTATCTGGTGATGGCCGCGGCCATGAGCATCGGCCTGCTCACCACGCTGCTGGCCAGCGAGCCGGAGGTCAACCGGCAACAGGCCACCGATGCCCAGGCCGCCACCCTGGCGCACTTGTCGCACCTGCCACCGGCCCTGGCCCGGATCGTCGCCTGGGGCCACAGCGCCGTTATCGCTCCGTTCCAGGATTTCTTTCACCGTTTCGGCAAACAGGCGCTGCTGATCCTGGCGCTGATCGCCTGCTATCGCATCTCCGATGTGGTGATGGGCGTGATGGCCAACGTGTTCTACATCGACATGGGGTTCTCCAAAGCCGAAATCGCTGCGGTTTCCAAGGTCTTTGGGGTGATCATGACCCTGGTGGGGGCCGCCCTCGGGGGCGCCCTGGTGTTCCGTTTCGGCACCATCCCGATCCTCTTCCTTGGCGCGTCACTGGTGGCCGCCACCAACCTGCTGTTTGCCCTGCAGGCCCACGTGGGTTACAACCTCACCCTGCTGGTGTTTGCCATCAGCGCCGATAACCTCAGTGCCGGCATCGCCACCTCGGCCTTTATCGCCTACCTGTCCAGCCTGGTGAACACCGCCTACTCGGCAACCCAGTACGCGCTGCTCTCCTCCATGATGTTGCTGTTTCCCAAATTTGTGTCCGGCTTTTCCGGCTATCTGGTGGACCAGGTGGGCTACATCTGGTTCTTTGCCTTTGCCAGCCTGCTGGGCCTGCCAGTGCTGTTCCTGATCCACCGGTTGCAAAAGCAGAAGCCGTTCGGGGGTAACGCCCTGAACAAAGAGGACAATCTCCATTCGACTCAAACCGAGCGAACGGGGTAATGTAGTTCAATTCATTCGTTGCCAAGGATTGAGGCGATGACTCAGGTTCCTTTTTGGGGCCGCTCAGAGCAGCAGACTCTGATGGCGGCGTCCTCCGGTGAGCACACCATGGCCAGGCTGAGGGTCTGGCTTATTCTGCTGATCACCCTGGTCCCCAGTTACAAGCTGCTGACCGGGACAGACCTCACCCCCGCCCTGGCGGTGAGTTACATCGCCCTGGCTTTTGCCCTGCTTTGGAGCGCCTTCCTGCGCCAGCGTCGTTATGTTCCGGCCATGGCGTTTTTCTCCGTGACCCTGGATGTTGTGCTGATCAGCGCCGGCCTGTGGCTGGACTACCTCAGTCGCGACACGGCCCTGGCCCTGGTCAACAACAAGGGCACCTTCGCGCTCTACTTCCTCGCCATCACCGCCACGGCACTGCGCTACGACCGCCGCCTCAGTCTGTATGTCGGCGGCCTGACCCTGGTCACCTACAGCGCCATGATCCTGATCGCCCTCAACCAGTTCCAACAGGTCACCCCCCATCCCCAGTGGATTGCCCGCTACGGCGAGTTTTTCCTGCCGGATCAGGCCAGTCGGTTGCTGCTGCTTATCATGGCGACACTGCTGACCTGGACCCTGGTCAGCCGCGCCACGGCGCTGGAAGAGTCCACCCTCAAGGACCCCCTTACCGGCCTTTATAACCGCGCTTTTTTGCGTCAGCACCTGATGCTGGCCGGCGAGCGGGCCAAACGCCATGACCAGCCCCTGGCCGTGGTGATGCTGGATCTGGACCACTTTAAGCGCGTCAATGATCGCTATGGCCACGCCGTTGGCGATCGCGCGCTGACGGCCTTCGCCAGGCGCCTGTCGAGTGGATTAAGAGCCGGGGATCTGCTGGCCCGTTACGGCGGCGAGGAGTTCTGCCTGGTGCTCAACCAGACCTCTTTGGAGGACGCCAGACTGGTTCTCGCCAAGCTGCATCAACGGGTTCAGGAAACGCCGTTTGATGTGGGCCTGAATCAGCCCATCTCCCTGACCTTCAGCGCCGGCGTCAGCGCCCTGATGGGGCCGGACGACACGCCACAGGCGCTGATGGAACGGGCAGACAACTGGTTGCTCGCCGCCAAGCGAGGCGGCCGTGACCACAGTCGCTTTGACCCGCAAACGGCCTGAAAAAACGCCCGCATAGACGGGCGTTTTTGTTGTCTGTCCGGTCGGGGCACGGCGTCAGAGGGGCGCTTCCGTAAGCCTTTCAATCCAGCGCTTGGGCTCGGCAATGATGAACTCGTAGACCTGCGCGTTGGCCAACCGGATCCGGATGGCATCCGTGGTCAGCGGAATGATGCCGCCGCCTTTGCCCAGACAGGGGGTGACCGACGCGATGTCGCTGCGCTTGAACGCGTAGGGTCCAAGCCCGAACTGCTGATTGAACGGCTCAAAAATGACTTCCGAGTCGGTCAGGGACAATGTCCCATCCGCCCTTGCGACGCCAACCTGTACGGTGGCTACCGACGCGATCGTTGTGCTATCCGACATGGCCTTTCCTTTTCCCTGACTGGCGCCTCTTTGCCCTGTTTCTCATAGTAGGAGGGGATTGGGCACCGTAGCAAGCGCCGGCCTCGGCACGAGGGACATCGTGTCGTCGCCTCGCGAAAGTAAAAATTCACCGGCTAAGCCGGTGGCTTGGACACTGCCCCCTCTAAGGGGACTTTTGCTGTCCCGGGATGCCGCAGGCATGTGGCGCACCCAATGCCATTAAACGCCTTTGCCGGGCCAGCCCTCAGCGAAACGGATGCCGGCAATGCGTTTACTTTTGAGTCTGCGAGGCGAATGAAAGCCCCGACCCAACGACCACCGCCTGCATAGGAGGTGCTTTGAGACTCACAACAAAACGGGCCGCCCTGAGGCAGCCCGTTATGGCATCAACATCACGCCGAGTTCAGTCGCGGAAGTTATTAAACTGCACCGGCTGATCCAGATTTTCTGCGCGCAGCAACGCCATCACCTGCTGAAGGTCATCCCGCTTCTTGCCGGTAACCCGAACCTTGTCGCCCTGGATGGAAGCCTGAACCTTGATCTTGGACTCCTTGATCAGCTTCACCAGCTTCTTGGCAAAGTCCTGCTCAATGCCCTGACGGAACGTGGCAGGACGGGAAACCGTCTTGCCGGAAAACTCCGCTTTGCCCAGACTCATCGCATCCGCATCGACGCCCCGCTTGGCCAGGTTACCACGCAGAATGCTCTCCATCTGCTGGATCTGGAACTCCGCGTCCGCCTTCATGGTGACCACCATATCCTTGTAGCTGAAGCTGGCATCCACACCCCGAAAATCGAAGCGGGTATCCAGTTCACGGATGGCGTTGTCGACGGCGTTTTTGATTTCTACCGCGTCCACTTCAGACACGATGTCAAATGACGGCATGGGATCCTCCTACCATAATGTTGGAGCAAGTGTACCTTAGGACGCGCGCACTGGCACGGTTCCCACCGTCAGGAGAGCGAACCGGTGCCGTGTTTTTTGATGACAGACGCCCGCTGGCTGCTTACTATCGCCCCATGCTGCAGATCATTACTCAACCGACCACCGATCAACGCCGCTTTGGACAACTCCTCCTGCTGCTGGCGTTGATCACCACCTCCTACCTGGTGTTCTCCAAACCCGGGTACGGACAGCCGTTCAACCATTTCGACAAACTGGGGCACCTGGGCGCGTTCTTCTCGCTTGGCGCCCTGCTGCAACTGGCCACCAACTGGCGTCCCCTGACCCAACTGACGCTGCTGCTGGTCTATGCCGCCGCCATTGAGGTGGTCCAGTCGCAACTGCCCTACCGCAGCGCAGACATTGCCGACCTGATCGCCGACATGCTGGGCGCCCTCAGTTTCCACCTGCTGTTGTTGCTGTTGCGGCGCTGGCAGACCCGATGACCATCGGCATTCTGGGGGCCGGCGCCCTGGGTCAGCTACTGGCCCACTTCGCCGCCGATGCCGGTTACACCGTTCGCTTGCTGCGCCGTCCCGGGACCGCCGAACACACCCACCTTCACACCCTGGAAACGCGCACCGGTGAGCGGCAAACCCGTTACATCCCCCATGCCCCAAGCGATCAGCCCGCGCCATTGTCGCTGGTGCTGGTGCTGACCAAAGCCCAGGACTGCCTGCCGGCCCTGGCGCCCCTGCTCAGCGGGTTGCCCTCCTCCGTGCCACTGGTGCTGCTGCACAATGGGTTGGGCCCGCAGCAGAGCGCGATCCAGCGCTGGCCCCATCGCCCCTGGTGGGCGGGCAGCCTGACCGACGGGGCGCTGAAGCTGGACGATTACACGGTTCGCCATACCGGCCAGGGTCTGCGCCGGGCCGGGCCGTTGAGTGGTGTTGCCGATGACGCCCCCCTGCCCGCTCCTCTGGCGGCACTGGGCTTCAGCCGGGACCAACAGATCCTTGAGGCACTGTGGCAGAAACTGACGGTGAACCTGCTGATCAACCCCCTGACCGCCCGTGACCGGGTGCCCAACGGGGCCTTGCTGAGCGACGGGTATCGCCCCGAACTGATCGCCCTGAGCGAGGAGATTGCCCGGGTGGGTCAGGCGCTGGGGCACCAGGAACACGCCAACGCCATTCTTGACCGCGCCCTCAGCGTGGCCAGCGCCACCGCCAACAATCGCTCCTCCATGCTGCAGGATGTGTTGGCCGGCCGACACACCGAGCTGGACGCCATCACCGGCTACCTGTTGGGCCAGGCCCGCCAGCTCGGGATCGCCTGCCCCCACCACCAGACACTCTATCGCCAGTTGAGCGAACGCCGCTGAGCCCCCGGACAGCACAAGGCCCGCAATTGCGGGCCTTGTGGTTTCGTTGCATTCGCGTCAGCGACGACGACGCAGGCTGACCGCCTCCGACAGTTGCGCCAGCACGCTCTCGGTATCCTCCCAGCCAATGCAGGCGTCGGTGATGCTCTGACCGAAGGTCAACGCCCGGCCTGCCGCCAGATCCTGCCGCCCCTCCACCAGGTGGCTCTCAATCATGGCACCGAAGATGGCCCGCTCGCCGGCCGCCAGCTGACCACACACGTCATCACACACCGCCATCTGGCGCTTGTACTGTTTGGCGCTGTTGGCGTGGCTGAAGTCGATCATCAGGTTTTGCGGCAAGCCGGCCTCCGCCAGCTCGGTGGTGATCGCCTGGACGTGCTCGGCACTGTAGTTCGGTGCCCGGCCGCCGCGCAGGATGATGTGGCAATCCGGATTGCCCGCCGTGGCCACGATGGCCGAATGGCCAAATTTGGTGACCGACAGGAAGTGGTGAGGCGCACTGGCCGAAGCAATGGCGTCGATGGCGATGCGAATGGTGCCGTCGGTGCCGTTTTTGAAGCCCACCGGACAGGAAAGGCCGGACGCCAGTTCGCGGTGAACCTGGGATTCGGTGGTGCGGGCGCCGATGGCCCCCCAGCACATCAGGTCCGCCACGTACTGCGGGGTGATCATATCCAGGAACTCCCCGGCAGTGGGCAGCCCCATGTCGTTGAGGTCCACCAGCAGTTTGCGGGCGGTGCGCAGCCCGTCATTGAGGCGGAAGCTGTTGTCCAGGCCCGGGTCGTTGATCAGCCCTTTCCAGCCCACGGTGGTGCGGGGTTTTTCGAAATAGACCCGCATCACCACTTCCAGGGTGTCGCGGTACTGCTCACGCAGCGCCGTCAGGCGACGGCCATACTCCAGCGCCGCCTCGGGGTCGTGGATGGAGCAGGGGCCGATCACCACCAGCAGGCGGTCGTCTTCCCGTTGCAGCAGCTTGTGGATGGCCCTGCGGGCATTAAAGACGGTTTCAGACGCGGTTTCCGTTGCCGGAAATCGTTCCAGAATGGCGATGGGGGGAAGGAGTTCTTTGATTTCATTGATGCGAACATCGTCATTCTTGTAATACATTGGGCTACCACGCTGGTCGACGGATGAAAATGGCCTTCTGGATGGCTTTGACCCTTGTACCCTATCACAGCGCGGACAATTTCCCACCACAAAAAAACGGCGCCCGAAGGCGCCGTTTTTGAGTGAATCCGCGTCAGGGGCGGTAAACCTTGACGTTCTGGTGACCCTGCTCCTTCAGATAGAGCGCCTGCAGCTTGCTCATCACCCCCCGATCGCAATACAGCAGGTAGGTGCGGCTCGGATCCAGGCTGTCAAACTGGCTGGCCAGCTTGAAGAACGGCAGAGTGATCACCTCGCTGCCGTCCACTTCGAGGGGGCTTTGCTCCTCCTCTTCCGGTGCCCGGATGTCCAGGATCACTTCGCCGGCGCCCGGAGTCTGGACGGTTTCCATCTCAATGGTTTCTGTGGGTTGTGCCATGGCCAACTCCCGAATGTCCTCAACTTTCACTGCCGCCAGCACCCGCTCGATCAGGTCTTCGGAGAACTTGGCCTCCTCCGCTTCCACCTTGGACAGCACTGCCTTAACGGTGGGACGCTGGGAGATCACGCCGCAGTACTCCGGCATCACCTCGGCGAACGGCGCGGTGCCGATGGCCCGGGCGGTATCGACGATCTCCTGTTTGTCCCAGGTGATCAGGGGGCGCAGGATCAGCGTGTCGGTGGCGCGGTCAATCACATTGAGGTTGGACAGTGTCTGGGAAGAGACCTGACCCATCGCCTCACCGGTCACCAGGGCGGGAATGCCGAAGCGAGCGGCCACTTCGGCGGCAACACGCATCATCATGCGTTTCAGTACCACACCCATCTGGCCGTTATCGACCCGCTCCAGGATCTCCTCCACCACCGGCTCGAAGGGTACGCTGATGAAACGAACACGGTGGGAGCTGCCGAATTTGTTCCAGAGGTAGTACGCCACCTCTTTCACGCCGCGCTCGTGCTCCGCTCCGCCCAGGTTAAAGAAGCAGTAGTGGGTACGGGTACCGCGCTTGATCACCTGGTAGGAGGACACGCCGGAGTCGAAACCGCCGGAGATCAGGCTGAGCACGTCTTCCTGAGAGCCGATAGGGAAGCCGCCCAGACCCTCGTGGCGGTGTTCCACCAGGTAGCACTTGTCCTCTTCGATCTGGATATGGATGGTCATATCCGGATCCTTGAGTTTGACGCCGTTGCTCTGGCAGTGCTGATTC
>CAZWED010000052.1:0-14119 GCA_964632645.1 uncultured Ferrimonas sp.
TATTGATGCTTAATAAATGGAGAAAAGTGATATGGAACTTAATAATTTTATAGAATTGTCTGGTGATGAATTGATCGAGGTATCTGGTGGGAGCCCTGTGGTCGGCGGGATCATTGGAGGTATCATAGGAAATTACATATATGACGCTATCGGAGGGGCGGAGGGAATAAACTCATTTTTTATGGCATGGGGAAGCGCCGCACATAGAGCAGCACAACGGCAAATGTATATGAGATATTGATGTCGTACGTAATAAAAGCATCGTTGTCCACAATTCTAGGGTCTATAATTTATCAGCTGCTATTTTGTGATGGTGAATTGGACCTTGTCAGAGCACTTTTTGTTGGTTTGTTTAGTGGTGTTGTAATCAAGGCATATGCTGAGTTTAGATGTTAATAAATAAAAGTAAGAGCAGCATGAATTGTCTTTATGCTGTTCTTACTTTTATTCAACAGTCGATGTCTACAGCATCAATGACCAAATTATTGTTTTTTTAGGGTAAAAAGCTGCTGAAAGTGGCAAAGTATTTCAGCATTATTTTCTCATGCAGTTGCTCGGAGGCGGATATCTTTACTATTGCTTTAATCTGAGAATGACTCCCTCTGTTTTTCTGCAACGAATTCATCGTACACCCTCGGCTGCGCACCCACCCCTTCGTTTGGCGAGCGGGTGAAAACCATGCTGGGGCATCTCTGGCCGGGCGGACGCCGCTGAAAGCGTAAAGAAACGGGAGCCGAAGGGCTCCCGTTTTGCTGGGGTCAGAAGAACCCGAGGGGGTTGGGATCGTAGCTGATCAGCAGGTTTTTGGTCTGCTGGTAGTTGGACAGCGCCATTTTGTGGGTCTCCCGGCCGATGCCGGACCGCTTATAGCCACCAAACGCCGCATGCGCCGGGTAGAGGTGGTAGCAGTTCACCCAGACCCGACCCGCCTGAATGCCGCGGGCCATGCGATAGGCGCGGTTCTGGTCTAGGGTCCAGACACCGGCACCGAGGCCGTAGCTGGTGTCATTGGCGATGGCCAGAGCCTCACTCTCATCACGGAAGGTGGTGACGCCGAGGGTGGGGCCGAAGATCTCCTCCTGGAACACCCGCATGTCGTTGCGTCCCTTGAGCAGGGTTGGTTGCACGTAGAAGCCCCCGGCCAGATCGGCGTTCAACTGCGCGGCCTGGCCCCCAAGCAGAAACTCGGCGCCCTCCGCCTTGGCGATCTCCATGTAGGAGAGGATGCGGTCGAACTGCTCCTGGGACACCTGGGCCCCGACCTGGGTGTCGGTGTCCAGCGGATTGCCCTGGCGGATCCCCTGAGCCCGGGCCAGCAGTTTCTCCATGAACTCGGGATAGATCGACTCCTGAACCAGCGCCCGGGAGGGGCAGGTGCAGACTTCCCCCTGGTTGAAGAAGCCCAGCAGCAAGCCTTCCAGGCACTTATCCAGGTAGGCGTCTCCCTGGCTCATTACGTCTTCAAAGTAGATGTTGGGGGATTTGCCCCCCAACTCCAGGGTGACCGGGATCAGCGAGTCGGCGCCGCAACGCATGATGTGGCGGCCCACTTCGGTTGATCCCGTAAAGGCCAGTTTGGCGATGCGGTTTGAACTGGCCAGCGCCTGGCCCGCCTCTTCGCCAAGCCCATTGACGACGTTCACCACGCCCGGGGGCAGCAGGTCGCCGATCAGCTCCATCAAGACCAGGATGGAAACCGGGGTTTGCTCGGCGGGCTTCAGCACCACGGAGCAGCCTGCCGCCAGAGCGGGGGCCAGTTTCCAGGCCGCCATCAGCAACGGGAAGTTCCACGGGATGATCTGACCCACCACGCCGATGGGCTCGTGGAAGTGGTAGGCGGCGGTATTGGCGTCAAGATCGGCTGCGGTGCCCTCCTGGGCACGGATTGCGCCGGCGAAGTAGCGGTAGTGGTCAACGCACAGCGGCAGGTCGGCATTGAGGGTTTCGCGGATCGCCTTGCCGTTGTCCCAGGTCTCGACGTAGGCCAGGGTCTCGGCGTGCTGCTCGATGCGGTCGGCGATCTTGAGCAACAGGTTGGCGCGCTCGGTGACGGAGGTTTTGCCCCAGCTGGTCTGCGCTTTGTGGGCGGCGTCCAGGGCAAGGTTGATGTCGTCGCCATCGGAGCGGGGCACTTCGGCAATGACGGAGCCGTCCACCGGGCTGATGGCGTTAAAGTAGCGGCCGGACTTTGGGGGGTGCCACTGGCCGCCGATGAAGTTGTGGTAACGGGACTGAAACTGGAACAGGGCACCCTCGGTGCCGGGTTTGGCGTAGATCATGACGGGTCCTTGTACTGGGTTAAGACCGTACCAACCTGCGCTCAAAAAATCGCCACGTTAAGTGGACTTTGGTCGAAGTCTCAGTGCAGGTCCCAGGACAGGTTGGAGACCAGCCGGCAGCGGTCGCACTTGAAGTAGAACAGGTCGTGGATCGGCGTTTCCAGGGCCCACTCCGGGTTGCCGCAACGGGGGCAGGGACGGGCCCGTTCCGCGTCCAGGCTTTCGCCGCCCACCCGGTAGAGGTAGTAGTAGGTTGGGACCTTGGTGAGGTACTCGATGCGGCCCCTCAGGTCCCAGCCCCGCCGGAACAGGGTGCTGTCCGGGTCGGCGATCTCGGCCAGGGCGGCGAACTCCACCTGGCCACTGCCGGCCATCTGCAGTTCGTCGCAGGCTTGCCACTCGGTTTGCCACTTCACCAGCGCTTTGTGGTCGCCGTTGAAGGTGGCGGGCAGGCGATAGAGGGGCACCGGCATCATGCTGTCGCCGTCGCGCAGGGGAGAGCAGCTGTGGACGTAGGTGGTGTACAGGATCTGCCAGTGTTCCGGCAGGGCGGGGGCGCTGGCTTCGGAGTTGATGTCCCGGCCCAGTACTTTCACCCGGGGTTGCAGCAGCTTCGCCTCGGTTAAGGCATCAAGGGCCTGTCTGACCCAGGGCGAGTGAAAGCGGCTGTGAAGGCTCTCCTGCTCGGGGCACATCGCCCGCAGGCGAAACTCCGCGTCGTTCTGCACCAGGGGAAACTCCCGGCCCAACAGCTGCCCGTTGTGGCGCCACGCCTCCATCAGGCCATTGATGGCCCGTTCCACCGCGCTCAGGGTGGTGTCAGCATAGCATTCGAAACGGATCTCAACCAGGTACATCGGGGGCTCCTCTTTGTGGGGGCGCCAGTATAGCGGTGCCCCCGTTGGACGCCAACGGCGACATGCCGTCAATGCGTGATGGAGCCCGGTTGTGCGCGATGGGCGGCGTCGGCTCGGCCAGTGCCCCGGGGCGGGATGGTTCGGGCGCTGGCTGGAAGGGTAGGGGGCGGTGATCAGCGCGGTGTAAGACGCGCCAGTTCTGCCCGCAGTTCGGCCACCTCCTGACGCAGTGCCTCAACCTGCTGTTGAAGCTCTGCCAGGGTGGGCGTCGTGGTGGTCGCCGGGGCCTCCGGCAGCGGCTCCGTCAGGGGTTGCGGCGCCACCTTCCATTGCTGCAGCGCCTGGATCAGCACCGGGAGCGGGTAGGCCTGTGGCCCCAGTTTGCCTTTCAGTTGCGCCAACGTCGGGGTTTTGTCGTTGCTGCTCAGTTGAGTCAGTGCACGTCGAATGTTGTCGTCCATCGTTTCTCTGGATTGGTCTGTTTCACCAAAAGTTTGCCTTATTCCCTATGCGCTCGCCAACGCCTTTGAATAAGCTTATGTATTTAAAGCAATTGTATCTTT
Organism: uncultured Ferrimonas sp.; assembly: GCA_964632645.1. GTDB lineage: Bacteria > Pseudomonadota > Gammaproteobacteria > Enterobacterales > Shewanellaceae > Ferrimonas. The sequence goes on from CAZWED010000052.1 coordinate 3,700, forward strand.
GGCACGTCCCCTGCTTAGAGACCGTCGTCAACCCAAACCGAACAGAATAAGGATGTCGATATGAACAAGAAGGTGACACTGGCGGCGATTTTGGCTGTGACTCTGGCCGGGCCCCTGACCGGTTGCGTCATCGCCGTTGGTGACAAGGGCGACTGGGACACCAGCTCCAGCGCTGACTGGGAGCGGTTGCAGGAACAGAACCGCCGCAAACTGGAGCAGGTGGCGCTGGGCATGAGCCTGAATGACGTGCGCGGCATCATGGGAACGGCAGAGTTCAACGAGCTTTACCAGCAAAACGACGACCAGATCCAGGTGCTGTTTTACCGCACCCACAAAACCCGCAGCGACGGCAAAACCACCAAGGAGGAGTGCACCCCCATCGTGTTGACCAACGGCCAGGTCACCGGTTGGGGCGACACCGCTTTCCACAACGCGGTGCGCCTCTGAGCTTAGCCGCGCAGTAAGGTGTCCAGGATGTCGATGGTTTCGCTCCACTCGGCATCCTGGGCCCGCCCCTCCTTCAAGAACGCTTTCTGGCTCTCGTTCCAGAACGGCGCTTCCTCCAGACGTTCATGGCGCCCCAGATGGTGCCGCCGGATAAAGGCGTCCACGGCGTTGGGCTGGGGATCCAGCCCTAATTGCTGAAACAGGTGTCCCAGATCGTGCGGGGTGGTGTCCATTGTTTCGCTCCACGCTTGCTTTTTGACTAGTGTTTGTTCGATGTTTGAACAGGTCAAGCCGCAAGGATAGGAGCCCAGCCATGGAACTGGCCAACGAGTTACCCCCTCAGCCCCACGTGGCGGAGTTGAAAACCGAGGATTTGCGGGTCGCAGCCTCGCTGCTGCTCAACGCCTACCGGGACGATCCCTTCTTCCAGTCGATCCTGCCGGCCAGCGACTACGACCAGCGGCTCAGGGCCGCCATTCGTGAAGAGCTGCAGATTTTGTGGCAGGAGGGGCAGCAGATGGTCGGCCTGTTTCTGGATGACACCCTGATTGGCATTGCCGCCCTGTTGGAGGCCACCTGCCCCAAGGGGCACAACCGTTACTGGAACTGGCGACTGAAAATGGCCATGGGAGCGGGGTGGGGTCCCGCTCGTCAGTGGATGGCGCGGGAAGAAGCGTTACAGGATCTGACCCCCGAACAGCCCTATACCCTGTTGCAGTTTATCGCCATTGCGCCGCACTATCAGGATAAGGGGTACGGGCACCAGCTGCTGAAGGCGATTGTGGCCTGGGCGGACAGTGTCGATACCCATCTGGCAGCTTACGTTTACCAGCCGGAGCACGCGGCGTTGTTTTCATCACAGGGATTTGAATCCATTGGTGAAATCAATTCCAGTGGGGCGGCGGGCCAGCTGTTTTTGAAGCGCGCCGGGCACGGCTAGTGCCGACAGCAATTGAGAGATAATCCCTTTCTCATGTGAGATATCTCTTACAAGGGTGTGAGATATCGATGTTGGGCAGAACCGGGATAAACTGCAACCCAATTGTTAAATGGCTTTATAAACATGACGTTGAGGTAATGTGACCGCAGTCTGACTTTTCCCAAAACTGTGTGATTCTTCCCCAATGGCTTGTTATGAACCGGACTCGGGATACAATGGCTGTGAGTCAAAGGAACGGCGACCAGCTTAAACCTCAGGTACTGACAGGGAGTCGGAACCATGCAGGCGTAAGTGGGGAGTGACGGACCCTCTCTGACAGGGAGTCGGATTGGAAGACCGCATTCGTGTGTCAGGAAGACATTTGCCAGGGACGACAGTAGGACACCTCCAGGACGGAGAGCGATCGGCAACAGGACGTTGTCGTGATAGGGAGATGGGTGACTTCGGTCACAGGGATGCCCAGGGAAGAGGCCAGGGAAGACGCCAGGATCGGCAACGAGTACGCAAGGACGGGCCAGGGAGTGGCACGAATTTAAGCCGGACAGCTTAACGTAAAAATAAGGGGCGCAACTCACGTTGCGCCCCGTTCTATTTTGTGGCCCCCACAGTGCCAATTTCCCTCCTGATCATGCTTTCCGACCTTCCCTGCCTTTGGCCGGGTTTTTACGACGGGTATTGCGCCTGTCAGCACACTCTTCCCATCGTGTAAGCGATCTCTCACAAGGCTGTGCGATGACGTCAGTTCATGATGTCCGCTGGTTCGACCCCTGTTAACTCTAATCCTTTAGAATCATGATGTTAGGTTGTGATCTTTTGATATTCTAAGCGGATGTGGTTGATTTTGTTTTGGTAATCACACTTGTGACCCATCAGGGGTGTCCTACAATTACTGACGTATCGATGCCAAATCATTTGGCTTGGACGGTCGGGCAGGACGCCGGATTCGACCGGGCCGGGTTTCGACGCCACAGGGGGTGGCAGCGGGCCAAACGGATTTCAGGGACGATACAGGACATCTCCAGGATGGAGAGTGATCGACCACAGGATGCGGTCGTGGAAAGGACGCCAGTACTTCGGTACAGGGAAGCTGATGGATCAGCACACGGAAGGTGCCAGGAAGGCGCAGTACGCAGGGATGGCTAGGGAAGACAATCTGCAACGGATGGCAGCGTAAGAGCAGTACCCGAACCGCAACAGTTTTTCTGTTGCGGTTCTTTTTTATGCCTTATCGACAACCGCTGCCGCAGTTGCCTTTCGGGCCGCAGCTGCTGGCTCCGCCGCCGCAGCTGCCCATGCCGATGCGTCCCTGGGCGGTGGGGGCCTGCTGCCATTCCGGCTCGGGATAGAGGGGCATGTGTACCGCTTTGAGGCGATGGCCCAACATCTCAATGCGTGCGGTGAGCTGGTTGAGACCGTCGGTGCTGAACTCGCACTGGTACTCGCAGTGCCAGCCAATGCCGCTGCCCGGTACACGGCCCAGGCGCGCTTTGCTGCGGGCCACGTTCAGCAGTTGCAGACGCCGCTGCTGACAGGCTCGCTGGGCATGAAACTGGGCGAGCTCGGAGATACGGCGCAGTTGCCAGAAAAAGGCACCGACACCGGCAAGAATCATCAGAATGATCAGATCATAGAGGTCAATCACGACGCGCTCCTTTCACGCTCTCCACCAGTTTGGCCACGGCCAGGTTCAGCACCTCTGAACGCTCGGCTGAGCGCAGCGAGACCAGCACCCAGGCCCGCTGCCCCGGGATGGCCACCAGATCACTGTAAATCTGGTTAAACAGCGGGCCGGGGTATCGGGCCAGATGCTCAAGATATCGGGGCATCCGGTGCTGGTCCAGCGCTTCCCACAGTCGGGCGGCCAGTACGATAAGGGTATCCTCGTCCAGCTGAGGCTGGCTCAGCAGCTGATCAACCGCCCGATCCCGCGCACCCGGGGCGCCCGCCAGGGCGCGCAGACACAGCTGACGCTCGTGGTTGTCCTGGCTGTCGCACCACCGCTGAAACCAGGCTTCGGCCACCAGGTCGCCCACATCCCCGTGCTCCATAACCGACCCCAGGGCACTGAGCGGCTCAAAGGGCATCGCGGAGATTGCTGTCGCCAGGGCGGATGGCGCCACACTGTTGGGGCGGGTAACCAGGTCGGCAAAACCCTGCAGGCCCAGTTGATGCCAGGCGTCCCAGGGGTGTTGCCCACTGACGTACTGCTGCACCGGCTCAAAGTAGACGGAAGCCGGTTGCGCCAGCTGTTTGCGCACCAGAGCGTTGAACAGGGCCATCTTTTCCTGGCTGGGGGTAAAGGTGAACGGGTTGTTGGCCAGGCGCTCCTCCTGCTCTTCGCTGAGCGCCGCTGCCGGGTCTTGCCCCAGAGCCTCCATCACCATCTGCAGAAACTGGTTTCGCGCCGCGGGGTTCAGCAGGCCCCGTTCATCCAGCGGAAGTTTCAGAAACCAGACGTAATGCTGGTTTGAGGCACTGGCGTTCCAGAACAGAATCCCCAGCCAGGCAAACCCGGCGCGGGGGGTGGGATAGGGCTGGGTACCGGTTTCCAGTTGGGCAAACAGGATGGGATCCAGCGGGCGTACCCGACGACCCAGGTCATAGACCTGAAACTGGGTATCGGCCTTGGTCAGAAATTCGCTCAGGGTGGTGATCGCTTCCATAACGGCTCAGTCCGGATTTTTGCCGCCATTATAGGGGGAGGGCGGGGCAGATGGTATGATTCCGCGCCCAGCCAGCCCACAGGAGAGATCCATGCCACATTCGGCCTCGGTGAGTGCCACCCTTGATGCCATTGAAGCGGCGATGAACGTCGCCGGACTCTGGCAATCCGCGCCCCCCAGCCCGGACGCGATGGCCAGCGTCCAGCCGTTCTGCTGTGACACGCTGGCCTTTGAACAATGGGTTCAGTGGGTGTTGCTGGCCCGCTTGCGGGCGCTGCTGGAAGCGGGCTTACCCCTGCCAACCAATGCGGCGATTGCGCCGATGGCGGAGGAGGCCTGGAAAGGGCGGCCAGAGTGCGAGCGGGTAACCGCCCGGCTGCGCCAACTCGACCGGCAGCTGAGCGGAGGTCAGGCATGATTGAGATCCTGTACGAGGATGAGCACCTGGTGGCGGTGCACAAGGCTTCCGGTCTGCTGGTGCACCGCAGCTGGCTGGACCGGCATGAAACCCAGTTCGCCATGCAGATGACCCGCGATGCGGTGGGCTGTCACGTGTTTCCTGTCCATCGCCTGGATCGCCCCACCTCGGGGGTGCTGTTGTTTACCAAGAGCGCGGAGACGGCGCGGGTGATGTCAGAGCAGATGGCGGCTCACCGCATCGACAAGCATTACCTTGCCCTGGTGCGGGGCTACGTCCACGAAGCGGGGGAGCTGGATTACCCGTTGAAGGTGGAGTTGGATGACATTGCCGACAAGCTGGCGGACAAGGACAAGGCACCGCAGGAGGCCGTAACCCGCTATCGCCCGTTGGCCCGGGTCGAGCTGCCGTATCCGGTGGGGCGCTACAACACCACCCGTTACACCCTGATGTCACTGGAACCGCAAACCGGCAGAAAGCACCAGTTGCGGCGCCACATGGCGCACCTGCGCCATCCGATCATTGGTGATACTACCCACGGCGATGGTCGTCACAATCAGTTTTTGCGGGATCACTTCGGGGTGCAGCGGTTGTGGCTGATCGCCAAGGGGCTGGGGTTTACGCATCCGGTGAGTGGCGAGGCGATCTGGATCGAGGCACCGCTGGAGTCAGAGTGGCTGACGCTGTTTGACGCGTTTGGCTGGTCAACGGCACAGCAGGATTATCTTATCCGGTCTTAGGCTTGGGCCTGCCGTTCCACAGCACGGGAAGGTCTTTGTGTTCCGCCATGAAAAACAGGGTGCGGCGGATCTGCCTTCGATGTGTCACTTTGCGGTGCGAGTGACGTCGGCGGAGACTGCGTTGTTGCATGGTGGGCCTTCCCTGAGACCAGTTGCGCCGGAGTGCCCCTTACAGTAAGTTGGAAACCTCTCGGTTTCAAGTGGGTCACTCAATGGCAGCATTTTATCTGGCGGTAGGCAGCGTGTACGGTGCGGCTGAGCATGTGGCGGAGCAGGTGGAAGCCAAACTGACTGAACAGGGGCATTCTGTTCACTGGTTGGAGAGTGACGATCCCGAAACCGTGGTTGCCATTGCCCCGGAGGTATTGCTGGTGATCACTTCAACCACCGGCAGTGGCGATCTTCCCGATAACCTGGCCCCGCTGTTTTTCGCCCTGAAAGACCGTTTCCCGATGCTGCCGGGTCTGCGCTACGGCGTGATAGCCCTGGGCGACAGCAGCTACGGTGAAACCTTCTGTGGCGCCGGACGCCAGTTTGATGAACTGCTGACCGAACTGGGGGCGCATCGGGTGGGTGAGCGGTTGCAGGTCGACGCCTGCGAAACCTTCGCACCCGAGGAGGAAGCGCTCAAGTGGCTGCCGGACTGGCTGGCCCAGCTGGAGCGCCAACCCGTCAACGCTGACTGACCGCATGACCACCGGCTGGTTCCACCGCCTGCAACGCATTGGCAAGGCGCTGATGGTGCCGGTGGCGGTGTTGCCGGTGGCGGGTCTGTTGGTTGGCCTGGGCACCAGCCCCATTCCCTTCATTCCTGACCTTCTGGGCGACTTGCTGCTCTACTGCGGTGCCGCCGTCTTCACCCTGTTACCTCTGATGTTTGCCATAGCGGTGGCGCTGACTTTCTGCCACCAGGATGGCAGCGCGGCGCTGGCGGCGACAACCGGTTACGGTTCGATGCTGGCGGGCATGGCGGTGTTGGCGATGCATTTTGACTGGCCCACCCGTGATGTCCTCGGCTTTGATACTTTGGATACCGGGGTGTTGGGTGGTGTCCTGATGGGGCTGGTGACCAGCCTGGTGTACCGGCGTTTTCACCAGGCCCGCCTGCCCGAGTTTCTGGCTTTTTTCGCCGGACGCCGTCTGGTGCCGCTGGTGAACGTGCTGGCGGGGATGGCGCTGGCGGTGATGCTTGCCTCCTTATGGCCATTTCTGGCGATCGGCCTGGAGCGGTTTTCCGAGTGGGCCATCTACCAGCAACCCACCCTTGCCTGGGGACTGTACGGGGCGGTGGAGCGGCTATTGATCCCTCTGGGGCTGCACCACATCTGGAACCTGACCTTCTTCTACGAGCTGGGCAGTTACACCACGGCGGGTGGCGACGCGGTGGAGGGGGAAGTGGCGCGCTTCCTGGCGGGGGACCCGAACGCTGGCCATCTGGCGGGCGGTTACCTGATTAAGATGTTCGGATTGCCCGCCGCAGCACTGGCAATCTGGCGCTGCGCCGAGCCGGCCCAACGTGCGCAGACCGGCGGCATCATGTTGTCTGCCGCGGTCACCAGTGCTCTGACCGGAGTGACGGAGCCAATCGAATTTGCCTTTCTCTTTATCTCACCGCCCCTGTTCCTGCTTCACGCGCTGTTGACCGGCGTCGCGTACGTGGTGGCGGTGCAGTTGGCCATTCACCACGGCATGGTGTTTTCCCAGGGACTGGTGGATTTCACCCTGTACTTCCATCTGGCCGATAACCTGGTGCAGTTGCTCTGGCTCGGCCCGCTGTTTGCGGGACTGTATTACCTGACGTTTTCGTGGGTGATTCGGCGCTTTGACCTGCCCACCCCCGGTCGGCACCGGCAACGCTCACGTCGCCTCACCGAGGCGTCGGCGAAGGCGGTGCTGGCGGCATTGGGAGGAAGAGAAAACCTGAAGGATCTGGACGCCTGCCTGACCCGGTTGCGCCTTTCCGTTCTGGAGCCGGAGAAAGTGGATGAAAACGCCCTGCGCCGTTTGGGGGCGAAGGGCGTCATTCGACACGGTCATGGGGTCCAGATCGTTGTCGGGCCCCGTGCCGACGGGCTTAAGACGGCCCTGGAAGGGGCCTGTAAGGCGCCCTGACGATTACTCCTCGAACCAGACCTGTACCGGCTGATTCATGGACAGATCCTGAATGGTTACCGTGCCGGGCAGGTAACGCTCGATCCGTGCTGCTGTGCGGTCGTTGCCCCGGCTCAGGGCAAAAGTGTGCAGGTCTTCGCCGTTACACATCAGGTTGGGCAGCACGCGGTATCCGTTGATGTGATACACCTTCATGGTCTGATTGAACGAAACCGGACTGTTGGTCAGGCTGGCTCTGCACACCGCAACCAGGGATTGTTCCATCCAGCCGGAGAACGCCGCCTGACTGGCACCGGCAGTCAGCAGACCCACAGTCAGGGTGGCGGCAATGGCATAGCGTGTTTTCATGGCTCAACTCCTGCAAAGCGTGTGTTTAACGCCTTCTAAAGATGGGAGTCGGCAGCCCGGATTGCCTGTGTCCCGCTGTTGCCGGGTGTTGCCCGCCGGGACAATGGCCATTGCGCATGTTGGACTGTCTGATTTTTATGAGGAAATGCGGACATTGCTGGTTACAACTTGGGGCCGGCGAGGGGGCAACCCGAGGTCTTTCAGGCTCCGAATAAGCTGGTTTGTGTGCAGTTGAAAAAAAAGGTGTCTGTGGAGACATTTTGCCTCTCACAGACACCTTTTTTACCTTTGGTTACCCTTGTTACCGGCGGTGACAATTTACCGTGGCACAGGGACTGGCCGTTGGCTTATTCCGCGCTGCGCAGCAGCTCGTTGATGCCCACTTTGCCGCGGGTCTTGGCGTCCACCTTCTTGACGATGATGGCGGCGTACAGATCGCAGGTGCCGCACTTGGAGGGCAGGGTGCCGGACACCACGACGGAGCCCGCCGGAACGCGACCGTAGTGGATCTCACCGGTTTCGCGGTCATAGATGCGGGTGCTCTGGCCGAGGTAGACGCCCATGGAGATGACGGAGCCTTCCTCGACGATCACCCCTTCCACCACTTCAGAGCGGGCGCCGATAAAGCAGTTGTCTTCGATGATGGTGGGGCTGGCCTGCAGCGGCTCCAGTACACCACCAATGCCGACACCGCCGGACAGGTGCACGTTTTTGCCGATTTGGGCACAGGAGCCCACGGTGGCCCAGGTGTCCACCATGGTGCCTTCGTCCACGTAGGCGCCGATGTTGACGTAAGAGGGCATCAGTACGGTGTTTTTGCCGATGAATGCGCCCTGGCGTACCGCTGCCGGCGGCACCACACGCATCCCCTCGGCGCGGAAACGGGCGTCATCGTAACCGGCAAACTTCATCGGCACTTTATCAAAATAGCGGGTTTCCGCGCCGTCCATCACCTGGTTGTCGAACAGCCGGAACGACAGCAGCACCGCCTTCTTCAGCCACTCGTTCACCACCCATTTGCCGTCCAGTTTCTCGGCAACACGGGCTTCGCCGCTGTCCAGCATGGCCAGAACGGATTTCACGTCGGCCACCAGGGCGGCGTCGGCGTTGGCGGGGGTGAGGTTGGCGCGGTTCTCGAAAGCCGCTTCGATGCGTTGTTGCAGTTCGGTCATTCCGTACTCCTAGGGTTGGTCTTGCTCAAGCGCGCCGACCAGGGCGCGGCTGAGGGTATCCTGTTCGGCCGGGCCCAGGGCCTGGCCATCCGGGGTGCAAAGCATAAAGAAATCCTCTGCTTTTTCCCCGACGGTGGTGATCTTTGCTGCCTGAATTGACAATCCGCAGCGATCGAACACCTGAGCGATCTGGGCCAGCAGGCCCGGACGATCCAGGGTCACCAATTCCATCATGGTGCAATTTTTGCGCTGACTGGAAAGAAACTGCACACGGGTTGGCACCCGGAATGAACGCAGTTTACGCGACAGCGGACGAAGCGGCCTGGTGCTCAGGGTCCCCTTGGTCAGTGCGGTGATGAGGCTGTGGCGGAGCCGGTTGATCCGCGAGGGATCCTGGATCGGATGGCCATCATGCTCAAGGATGACGAAACTGTCCAGTGCGTATCCGTCCCGGGTGGTGAAGATCTGGGCGTCATGCACCGAGACGCGTTTGGCGTCCAGTTGCGACATCACCATGGCAAACAGCCCCGGACGATCCGGGCCATACACCAGCAGTTCGGTGCCGCCCCGGGTGACGTGGGTGGACAGGTGCACCTGATAGGACGTCAGGTCCTGCTCCAGCAGCATCTCGGAGTGCCACTGGATCTGCGCCGGGCTGTAACGCAGAAAGTAGTCCGCCGACAGGCGTTGCCAGAAGGCGTCGATGGCCTCCGGATCAAAGCCCTGCCGGACCAACTGATTGCGTGCCTTGCCCTTATGTTCACGAATGCGGGCCCGGCTGTCGACGGGCTTGGCCATGCCGGCGTTCAGGCGGTCACGGGTGGCGTGGTACAGCTCACGCAGCAGGGAGCCTTTCCAGTTGTTCCACAGCTTGTCGTTGGTGGCGCAGATGTCGGCCACCGTCAGGCAGTAGAGGTAGGAGAGCCGGTCCGCGTCCTGCACCTGGTTGGCAAAGGTCTCGATCACCTCCGGATCGGTGATGTCCCGGCGTTGGGCGGTCACCGACATCAGCAGGTGATGCTCCACCAGCCAGGAGACCAACCGTCCGTCGTGCTCGTTAAGACCGTGCTGCTGGCAGAACAGCCGGGCTTCCTCGCCGCCAATCTCGCTGTGGTCGCCGCCGCGCCCCTTACCGATGTCGTGGAACAGCGCGGCCAGCACCAGCAGACCCTTTTTCGGCAACTGGTCGATCAGCACGCTGCCCAGCGGGAAGATCTCCTTGTGCTCCGGGTCGGCAAAGCGCTCGATAAACTGCAGCAGGCGGTGGGTGTGCTCGTCGACGGTGAAGGCGTGAAACAGGTCAAACTGCATCTGGCCGACGATGCGCTGCCAGGGTCTGAGGTAGGTGGCGAGGATGCCGTGACGATGCATCAGGGAGAGGGCCTTGATGCCGTCCGGGTGGCGCAGAATCGCCATAAACTGGGTCCGGCACTCGGGGCGTTCGGACAGCGGCTGCTTCTGCTTGCGTCGGGCCTTACGCAGCAGTCGCAAGGTGGCCGCCGACACGGTGTCCACTTCCCGTTGGCGCGCGGCCTGAACAAACAGCGCGAGGATCTGGGACGGGTCGTCAAACACCTGGT
>CAZWED010000053.1:0-4312 GCA_964632645.1 uncultured Ferrimonas sp.
GCAAATTAATTTCCCCTTGCATCTCTCTAGGTTTACCAATAGCTTAGGAATTCCCCCCAGGTCCATTCCAATTTAAAATCGACGCTTTGGGCACTGCCCATGGATTAGGGAATGGATGATGAAAAAATTAGCACTCTCCTCTCTGGCTATCGCCCTGATGGCCAGCAGCACTGCGGCCAACGCGGCTGCGGAATTTGGTGGCGGTGAGCTGAGCTTCAACGCGACGCTGGCCAGCAACTACCTGTGGCGTGGCTTCAGCCTCACTGACGACGATTTCGCCGTTCAGGGTGGGGTGGACTACGAGCATGAAAGCGGCCTGTACGTCGGCACCTGGGCTTCCAACTACAAGTACTTTGACGAGAAGTGGGAAGACGATTACGAGATCGACCTGTACGGCGGTTACTACCTGGAAGTGAACGACAACGTCGGTCTCGACTTCGGTGTGATCCGTTACTTCTACGGTGACGGCGGCCACACGACCGAGTGGTACGTGGGTGCCGACCTGTTCGGTGTGAACGTCAAAGCCAACTACGACCAGCACATCGAGTCCTGGTACTACGAGGGCAACTACGACCTCGAACTGCCGGCGGACCTGGTTCTGGGCCTGCACGCGGGTTACTACGACTTTGACGATGGCTACAGCGCCTACGATCTGGGCGCCATGCTGAGCTGGGCTCTGAACGACTACGTGGAGTTCTTCGGTGGCGCGGTGTATCAGGAAGATGAGAAGGACAACTACGTCGCTGGCGTAAACTTCTACTTCTGATCCCATCTGGTCAGCAATTGACCAGGTTGCTATACTCGCCTCTATTGCTCTGGCAGGAGGCGAGTATGGCGATGAGGAAAGGCGCGAAAAGAGGGGTACTGGTGCTGACCGGCATAGTGATGCTGGCCGCAGCGGGTTTTACCCTTCATCACGATCGCTGTGACGGCTCAGAAACCGTGGCCCAGTGTGCGGCGCAAACCACCCTGAGCTGGCAAAACTGGCTTGTCGGTCGCGGCAGCTCCAGCCAGTTCCACTTCGTTGACCTGCTTGAATTGCTTTACGGCCACCGAGACCGGCCGGACGCCTCGCCTTCAGGTCCGCTCAATTGATGCGTGTGGTGTTCAGCGTTCTGGCGGCCTTTTTCGGCGTTCAGAGTGAAGCCAATCGCCGTCGGGATTTCACCGACACCTCCCCGCTTCCCTACATTCTCACCGGCATCGTCGCCATCGTGCTGTTTGTCCTGACGCTGTCAGGGACGGTATAGCGCCATCAGTTCGTCCACCTTCTTACGCCCCCGGCCATTCTGGCTGATGGAGCGACCCACCTGAATGGTATCCAGTTTCGCTTTTTCGTAGAGCTTTCGGGCCAGCGGCGTATCGTGGTTGCTGATCAGCACCGTCAATTTCTTCTGGCGTGCGGCGTCTTCCGCTTGGGTGGCAAGCATCGCCTGATCGTCCAGGCTGAACCCGCCACTGGCGTAACTGGTGAAGTTGGAGGTGGTGGAGAGCGGCAGATACGGCGGATCGCAATAGATCACATCGCCGGACTGACAGCGGGCAAAGGTCTGCGCGTAGCCTTCACACAGGAACGTCGCCTTTTGGGCTTTCTCGGCAAAGAAGTAGAGCTCTTTCTCCGGGAAATAGGGACGCTTGTAGGAGCCGAAGGGCACATTAAAGCCACCGGACTTGTTGTAGCGGCACAACCCGTTGTAACCAAAGCGGTTCAGGTAGAGGAACAGCACGGCCCGGTCGAAACGCTCGTGGCTCTGGTTGAACTCCTGGCGCAGGGCGTAATAGGCGTCCTTGCTGTTGTTGTTCTGCACAAACAGCTTGGCTGCCTCGCCGACGTAGCGCTCCGGCTCCTGTTTCAGCGTGTTGTAGAGGCCGATCAGGTCCGGATTGATGTCACTGAGCAGATAGCTGGAAAAATCGGTATTGAGAAACACCGATCCCGCCCCGACAAAGGGCTCCACCAGACGATCGGCGTGGGGCAGCCGGGTGGCGATCTCATCCACCAGCTTGAATTTGCCTCCAGCCCATTTGAGAAAGGCTCTCGATCTTGTCATCTGCCGACCATCTTGTGTTGCAAAACCCCAGATTCTACCTTTGTTGGCTGAGGATCTCAGCCAGTTCCAACTCCTCGGTCAGCTCTTTTTGCACTGTCTCGAGGGATTTGACGTAGGGTGACAGTCGACGGACCGACGCCACCAGTGCCTCTTTGGCAGCGAGTGCCGCACGCTTGTCGGCAAAACCGCCTTGCACCAGCACATACCAGGCCTGGGGCTCCCGATCGATCCGGTACACCCGTATCCCCTCCTTCAGACCATGGCTCTCCAAAAAGGGGCCGATCAGCTGCGGGTAGGAAAACACGGCCAGCTGGAGCAGGTAGCTGTCGGCAGGACGCGCGCTTAAGGGCCGGGCGGCCAGGGGCAGGGGCAGTTCCGGCTCAGGCTCCGCTTGTGGCTCGGGCACAGGCTGTGGCGTCAGTGCCACCGGCTCCGCCCCATCCTGCGCCGCCAACGGCACTGAGGGGGCCGGACTGTCCACCGGAGCGTCCGACTCTGCGACCACCTCAACCACCGGGGCCGCGATGGCCGCGTTCAGGTCAGCCACTTGAGCCTCATCCTGCGGCACGGTCGGCATCGTGTCGTCTGTCGGCACAGCGAGAACGGTTTCCCGCTCATTCCACGGCTTGGCCAGGCCGAGGTCATCCTCTGGCAGCCCGGAGTCCGCCTCCGCAGCCGCTTCCGGTACCGCATCCGCCGCTTGCGGAGGGGTCATCGCCGGCGCAACGACTTCCGCTTCGTCGAGCTCGGTGTCAACGGACTGCGGCCAGAGACCCCACGCCCCCGCTGTCAACAGCAGGGCCATGGTGCCGGCCAGCAGCCAGCGTTTGTCCGGTAAGGTTTCTTTCAGGGGCGGACGGGACTTGGCAGCCTCCACCAGGGCCACCACCGCCTTGGCGCTGCCATCCTGATCCGCCAGTTGGCGCTCCACGGCGCTGTCATTGAGAAACAGCTTGCCGCTGTAGCGACGCACCAGTTGGTCATACAGCTTGCGGCGCTCCCGCACCGACAGCAGCGGCACTTCCACCGGGATCAGGCGATGGCGGTACGCTTCAGGCAACTGTTCCTGAAGGCGATTAACCAATTGCTCATCGGACACCAGCACCAGGGTCAGGCGCAACCCAACTGCCTCCTGCTCCATCATCAGCGCGATCACTTCCGCCAGCAGGGTATCCGCCATGCGATGGGCGTCGTCGACAATCAGCATCAGCCGGCCGGAGGCGTCGGGCATCACCCGTTCCAGGGTGTCCAGCAAGGGTTCGTGAGGGTCAAATACCGAGGCGGGACGCCACTGGCGGACAATCCGTTCTCGCAACTGGGCCGGATCCATGCGCGCTTCGGCACACACGTAGGCCTGATTGAACGCCTCGGCGCTCTCCAGCAGCGACTGGGCCAGAACCGTCTTGCCTACGCCAGCACCACCGTGCAGAACCAGCAGGTGATCACCGTACTCTGTGAGGTAACGAAAACGCTCCAGCAGAGCACGCTGGCTCGGCAGGAGGTGGGAAAGGGCAGGACCTGCGATCATGCGCCGTCGATAAGTTGTTGCAGTTGAGATTCAGTGATGCCCGCCACCACTTCGGCGCGGCCAATCCCTTTTGGCAGAACAAAGCGGATTTTTCCCGCCAGGGTCTTCTTGTCCCGCTGCATGTGGGGCAGGAAGTCTGCGCAAGCCATGGAGGACGGCGGGCTCAGGGGCAGCGCGAAGGCCCCCAACAGCGCACGCACCCGGGACACTTCCTGAGCGGTCATCCAGCCGAGGCGCTCGGAGAGCCGGCAGGCCAGGACGGTACCGGCCGCCACCGCTTCACCATGAAGCCAGCTGCCGTAACCCATCTCTGCCTCGATGGCGTGGCCAAAGGTGTGTCCCAGATTCAGCAGGGCGCGCACGCCCTGCTCCGTTTCATCCTGGGCCACCACTTCCGCCTTGATTTCGCAGCAGCGTCGAATTGCGTAGGTCAGCGCGGTCGCGTCCCGCGCTGCCAACTCGGCCTGGTGCGCTTCCAGCCAGGCGAAGAACGCCGGGTCCCAGATGATGCCGTACTTGATCACTTCCGCCATGCCAGCCGCAAACTCGCGATCCGGCAAGGTGTTCAGCGTTTGGGTATCCGCCAGCACCAGAACGGGCTGGTGAAACGCGCCGATCATGTTCTTGCCCAGCGGGTGATTCACCGCGGTTTTGCCGCCCACGGAGGAATCCACCTGGGCCAGCAGGGTGGTGGGGATCTGGATAAAGGGCACGCCGCGCTGGTAGCAGGCCG
>CAZWED010000053.1:4322-14015 GCA_964632645.1 uncultured Ferrimonas sp.
CCCACCCCCGAGCGCCACCAGGGTGACGTCGCGGCCAAGGTTCAGCGCCAGGGCACGGGCAAAGATACGCTCCAGCGTCGCCAGCGTCTTATGGGACTCGCCATCCGGCAGGATCAGGTGATCAAACGGAATGTTAAGACGCTGGAACAGGGCCTCAACCGAGGCCAGATACAGGGGGGCCACCACATCGTTGGTCACGATCAGAACGCGGCGCAGCTCAAGGGACTCGAGCCAGGTCTCAGCCTGGGAGAACAGCTGCGCTCCAATGATGATGGGATAGCTGCGCTGTCCCAGTTCGACCTGGATCCGTTCCATGGCGCCCCCAAAGATGGAGTGAGTATTAGAAACCGAGTTTCTCAATGATGAGGTTTGCGACGATCTTGGCGCTCTGTTCGTCAGTGCGCACCACCAGATCCGCCACCTCTTCATACAGCGGGTTACGCTCTTCAGCCAGCTGCTCGAGCACTTCGCGCGGCTCGTCCACCTGCAGCAGCGGACGACGCTTGTCACGCTGGGTACGGGCAACCTGCTTGTCGATGGGGGTTTCGAGATACACCACGATGCCCCGTGCAGACAGACGGTTACGGACCTCTTTTGACTGAACGGAGCCACCACCGGTGGCCAGCACAATCCCCTGCTTCTCGGTCAATTCATTGATGACCCGAGCTTCACGGATGCGGAAACCCTCTTCCCCCTCAACATCGAAGATCCAGGAGATGTCGGCGCCGCTACGGGCTTCGATTTCCTGATCAGAATCGTAGAACTCCAAATGGAGCATCTGTGCGAGGTGTCTGCCGATAGTACTCTTACCGGCACCCATGGGACCTACGAGAAAAATATTTCTTTTTTCAGCCATTTCAAAAGTCGAATCGTTAAAACTTAGACAAGCGACCGCCGTCACGGCGGTGGAATAACACCCACTATGACGCAAATTTTGGTGGCAGATTATCGCAGGGAAAGCGCCGTTAAAGCAATAGAAGGCGGCGCCGGGGCGCCGCCTTGAGATTGAGAATCAGAACTCGTCGACGACAATTTTGGGTGTAACGAAGATCAGCAGTTCCTTTTTCTCGGTGAAGTCTTGGGTATTTCGGAACAAAACACCCACCAATGGAATGTCCCCCAACACCGGAACTTTGCTCACCGTATTCAGCTGCTGCTGTTGGAAAATGCCACCCAATACAATGGTTTCGCCATTCTGCGCCAACACCTGGGTGGAGATGCGCTGAGTGTCGATGGCCACCGCCGGGCCGGTGGCGGTCTGCACCGTTTCGCCACGGGTGTCCTGGGTCACGGTCAGATCCAGCACAATGCGGTTATCCGGGGTGATCTGCGGGGTAACCGTCAGACCCAGAACCGCTTTTTTGAACTCCACCGAGGTGGCGCCACTGGAAGTGGACTGCACAAAGGGGATCTCGGTGCCCTGTTCAATAAAGGCGGTGAACTGGTTGGCAGTGGTCAGGCGGGGACTGGCGATGATCTCACCCTTGTTCTCCCGCTCCAATGCCGACAGTTCCAGATCCAGCAGGGTGCCGTCACCCAGTTTGGCCACGTGGAAGGCGATGCTGCCCGCCGGCTCAACCACCGGCAGGTTGACGTTGAGGCGGTCATCCAGTGAGGGAACAATGCCATTGGCGATGTCTTCGGCGCCCGGCAGGGTGCCCGCAGTGCCCTTGTCCCCCTGCTGGTCACTGATGCCCCAGCGGATGCCCAGCTCTTCGTTGATGTTGTCACGGACGGTCACCATCCGCGACTCGATCACCACCTGCTTCACCGGGACATCCAGGATCTCCACCAGTCGGTGAATGTCTTCCAGACGCTCGGCCGTGTCGTAGACCAGCAGGGTGTTGGTGCGCTCATCTACGGAAACCGAGCCGCGCTCGGACAGCAGGGTGTTGTTCTCGCCATCCAGCAGGCCGGCGATGTCCACCGCTTTGGCGTAGTTGATCTGCAGGTACTCAGAGAACAGCGGAGCCACTTCGCGCACTTCCTGCGCGGCACGCAGTTCCAGGCTCTCCTGGGCCGCCAGCTCCTCGCGGGGCGCCACCAGCAGGATATTGCCTTCAATGCGCTTATCCAGCCCGCGGATTTTGAGGATCATATCCAGCGCCTGATCCCAGGGCACCTTATCCAGATGCAGGGTCAGGTTGCCGGACACGCTCTCGGTGGTGACCAGATTGAACTTGTTGTGATCCGCGATGATCTGCAGCACGGTGCGCACCGGCACATCCTGGAAGTTCATCGACAGGGCACTGCCACCGTACACCTTCTCTTCGAGACGGGGTTGCGTCCGCTCCGCGATCTCGATCAGGAAGCGATTGCCCTCCTGACGGGAGTCATACTCAAACTCCCCCTGGGTGTCGATGCGGATACGGGTGTTGAAGTTGTCCCGGAAGGTTTCAAATCCCCGCACCAGGGTGCTGAAATCCTGCACATCTACGATGTAGAGATCCTCATCCTGGATCTGGGTGTTGTAGAGGGTCAGCTCCAGATCGCTGCCCACCCGCTCCAGGTTGGCGGCGGCGGTGGGGTTGCTCAGGGTCAGGGCAAACAGGGCCTGCCCCTCTTTGCCGCGATGGAAGTCGATCGCTTCAATTCGGTTCAGGAACTGGCTCGCTTCCGCCTGGCTGGCGGCAAAGTTGTCGTTGAAGGTGACACGGTAACGATTGCCATCCATGACGCCGCGGTAGGTGGTCATCTTCTCCAGCTGGAACACCACATCCAGGCCGCCCGAGCCGGAATGGGTTTCCACCGCCTTGACCCCTTTCAGATCGATCGGGATCTGGCTCATCTGCAGGCCGGATACGCCCTCGGCAAAGCGAAAGCGGATCTCCGCCGGACTGGCCGATACGGCCACCTTGGGCTCCGACTCCAGCTGATCGAAAGTCAGCTCCACTTCCAGCATGCCATCAACCTGCGCCTGGTAGCGCAGGTCTTCCAGTGTTCCGGCTACGGTTGTGCCGGCCACCGCCAGCAAGGCTCCACCCAGCAACAGACGACGTGCGATGTGGCGGTGTTCGAAACGCGACATTCCCTGCCGAATCCCCTTAAAAAAACTCATATGCCGTCCTTGTTATTGATCCTGGGCCAAAACCAATTTTGTATCTCGCTGGTTCCAACAGCCGTTACCATCCGGGATCCATTCCGACACCAGCACGCCGGACTCGTCGATGGACGCCACCTGACCATTGAACAGCCCGAGGTAATCCCCTTCCTTGACCGTATACACGTTGCCATCACCGGCCAGCAGCAACGCCCAGTAACGCTGGGGGTCCTGCATGGTGCCTTTCAGGTCCAGGCTGTCCAGAGCGTAGGCCTCGAGGTAGGCCCGCTCCCGCAGGTGATCCGGTTGAGGGCAGTCTGGGCGCCCTTGTTCGAGCGGTTCGGTGATGCTTCTGACCGATTGCTCGAACGGGCTGCGCAGCTGCGCCACCTGGTACGGCACGGAGGTAAACTCGGGCGGCACCACTGGCGGCTCGTTAAACGGCACCGGCCTCGCCTGAACCTCGGCCACGTACTGACGCAGCCCCTCCATATCCCCTGAGCATCCGGCCAGCAGGCCGGTCAACAGCAGTAACCAACGTTTCATTGTTTTTTGGCCTCCTGCTCCAGCTCGGAAAAGCGGTAGGTTTTGGCCTGTACCGTCATTGCCACGCCCTCTTCGGAGCGCACCATGGTGAAATCGTGGAGACTGACGATGCGGGGCAGATTGGCCACGCCCGCGGAGAACTGGCCAAACTCGTGGTAGCCGCCCTGGATCTTCATCTCGATCGGCAACTCCACGTAAAACTCTTTGTGCTGCTCCGGCAGCCAGTTCAGGCTGGAGATCCGCAAGTTGGCGTCGGTGGCCAGGAAGGTGACGTCATCCAGCAGCCCCGGCATCTCGCTCTGGGTCGGCAACATCCCCAGCATCTCCTGAAACTGCTCCTGCATCTGCGCCAGCTGCTCACGATAACGCGGCAGATTGGCGGCCAGACGATACTTGGCTTCAAAATCCGCCTTCAGGCTCACCTCTTTGCTTTCGAGATTGCGCAGAGTGTCCAGCGAGTCTTTGATCACCAGGAAGTAGCCGGCAACGCCGACCAGCACCGCCAGAACCACCCCGAACACCACTTTCACTTCCTTGGGCCAGATGGCGATGTTCTCGAGGTCCAGACCCTCAAACTGTTTGAGATCCATGGCCATTATTCCCCCACCGATGACGCCAGTACTTCGTCTTGTTTGATCGGCCCGTCGCCCTGGTGCAGAACGTCCAGCTCCAGCTTAAAGGCGTGGATACGGCCGGGCTGATCGGTCGGCCCGTTTGCCGCCACGATCTGCTGCACCCGCGGGCTGGCGAGCCAACGGGCCTGCTCCACTTCCCGCATCAGGTTAGCCAGATGGTTGTTGGACTCACAGTAGCCCTCCACCAGCACCTTGCCGTCCATCACCTGCAGCTTGGTCAGGAACACGCCGGGCACCATCACCCGGGCCAGCTCGTTCATCACCTGCACCGGCAGATGGCGACGCTGCTGCAGCTCATCAATCACTTCGATGCGGCGGGTGAGGTTTTTCTTCTGCTCTTTGATCTTGCTGATCTCAACGATCTGCTGCTCCAGCTTGGCGATCTCGGTCTGCAGATAGCGGTTCCGCTCCTGTTGCAGCTCCTGGCGATGGCCGACCCAGAGGTTCACGAGCATGATCAGCGCCAGAGTAGAGACCGCCACGGCGCCCAGCAGATAGAGGTACTCTTTCTTGCGGCGGGCGCGTTCGGTTTCCCGCCAGGGCAATAGGTTTATGTGTGCCATGGTTCAAAGCTCCTTAGCGCCAAACCGCAGGCCACCATATACCGGGGTATCTCCTCTCTGACCTGAGCCGGCAACCGCTCGCTGGCTTTCAGGCGACTTTCAAAGGGCGCCACGATGCTGGTTGGGATCCCCAACTCGTTGCTGAGCATGGTGGTCAGCCCCTCAATGGCGGAGCTGCCGCCACTGAGCAGCAGATAATCCACCTTTTCCTTGCCGGAGGCGTTGCAGTAGATCTGCAGGGTGCGGCGGATCTGCTGCAGCAACTGCGTCTGGAAAGGGGCAAGCACTTCGAACACGTAGTTACGCGGCAGCTCTTCGTTGACCTTGGCCGCCTCGGCCTCTTCGTAACTCATGCCGTAATAGGAGAGGATCGACTGGGTGAACTGTTCCCCTCCGAACGCCTGCTCACGGATGAACACGGTTTCCCCGTTATCCACCACGGCAAAGGTGGTCATGCTGGCGCCGACGTCCACCAGCGCCACGACTTTGCCGGCGTCGCAGTCGGGCACCTGGTCCACCAGCAGCTTAAAGCTGCGGCCCAGGGCGTAACCTTCCACGTCGATCACCTTGGATTCCAGTTCGGCGGCTTCCAGCGCGTCCACCCGGGCGTCCACGTTGTCGGAGCGGCACGCCGCCAGCAGGACATCCACTTTGGCCGGGTCACGGTCGCTGATTTTCAGGGTCTGGAAGTCGATGTTCACCTCTTCCAGCGGATAGGGAATGAGGTTGTCCGCCTCGATCTCGATCTGCGCTTCCAGCTCCTCGTCTGACAGTGTGGCGTCCATCTGGATCACCTTGGTCATGACGGTGGAGCCGGAGACCGATGCGGCACCGTATTTGACGCCCCTGGGGAGTTGGGCACGGATGCGGGCCATCGCTTCGGAAACGGCGATGGGATCTTTGATTTCGCGGTCGACGACCGCTCCCCGGGGTAAAGGGACACGGGCTGCGCCATCAACCTGGTAGCCATCGGGGGTCTCAGCCAGTAAGATCGCTTTGACTTCACGAGAACCGATGTCCACCCCTACCATCCGAGGTAAACGGGGTTTGAACAATTTGGAAAGCATGCTCCCTGCCAGTCGTTAAGTCCTTGTTATGTCCGTTGGTAGACTATCACCACTTTTTACTCGGCGCAGCCCTTTTCCCACCTCAATCAATTCCGGAATGATGCCTTTTTGGTCAAGGTTGAGAAGGGTATACTGTGCCATTTGTGTTCACTGACAGAGTGGAATCCCGTAACGTGAAATGGCTCAAACGCCTTTTTATTGCGATTACTGTCCTGGGTCTACTGGGGATCGGCGCCCTCGCCGGCCTCTATTTATGGATCGCACCGACCCTGCCCGGAGTGGAATCTCTGAAGACAGTGCAGTTGCAAACTCCGATGCGCGTCTACAGTGCCGATGGCCTGTTGATGTCCCAGTTCGGCGAAAAACGCCGCATTCCCCTGCGCTATGAGGAGATCCCTCAGCCGCTGATCCATGCGGTTCTGGCCACCGAAGACGCCCGCTTCTTTGAACACCATGGGGTCGATCCCATCGGGGTTATCCGGGCCGCCGTGGTGCTGATCACCACCGGCCGGAAGTCACAGGGTGCCAGTACCATCACCATGCAGGTGGCGCGTAACTTCTTCCTCAGCCGTGAAAAAACCTACATCCGTAAGGTGAAGGAGATCTTCCTGGCTCTGGAGATCGAACGGTTGCTGACCAAAGAGGAGATCCTGGAGCTCTACCTTAACCGGAGTTTCCTGGGTAACCGGGCCTACGGCGTCGGCGCCGCTGCACAGGTGTACTATGGCCGTAATGTGGGTGAGCTGACCCTGGCCGAGATGGCGATGATCGCCGGTCTGCCGCAGGCGCCCTCCGCCGCCAACCCGATCCGCAACCCCGAGCGCGCCATGGCGCGCCGCAATGTGGTGCTGGGCCGGATGCTGGAGGTGGGATACATCAGCCGCGCTGAGTATGACGAGGCCCGTCAGGCCCCGGTCACCGCCCGTTACCACGGTGCCGAGATCGACCTGTACGCCCCCTACATCGCCGAGATGGTGCGCGATTACATGGTTGCCACCTACGGTGAAGAGGCCGCCTACACCAGCGGTTTCGACATCTACACCACCGTGCGCTCAGACCAGCAACACGCGGCCCAGCGTGCCCTGCTGGATAACCTCTTTGCCTATGACACCCGCCACGGTTACCGCGGTCCGGAAACCCGCCTGTGGGGTGAACCGTTGCCGGAACAAAATGGTACGCCCAGCGCCGAGGCCTGGTCGGCGGAGCAGATCCAGACCCACCTGAAAGGCGTGAACCGTCATCGGGACCTCTACCCGGCCGTAGTGCTGAACGTGGAGGAGAAACAGGCGGAAGTGATGAACGCCGAAGGCGAAACCCTCACCCTGCCCTGGGAAGGGATCAACTGGGCCCGGGCGTTCATCTCCGACACCCGCCAGGGTAACGCGCCCAAATCCGCCGCCGAGGTCCTGACCGCCGGTGACCAGATCTGGATCCGCCGCCATAACGATCAGTGGTGGCTGGCCCAGGTGCCCGAGGTCAGCAGCGCCTTTGTCGCCATGGACCCGGAGGACGGCGCCATTCGCGCACTGGTGGGCGGCTATGACTTTGGGCAGAGCCAGTACAACCGCGTCACCCAGGCCAAGCGCCAGTTGGGGTCCAACATCAAGCCGTTCCTGTACTCCAGTGCGCTGGAGAATGGCTTTACCCTGGCCACGCTGGTGAACAACGCGCCGATCAACCAGTGGGACAGAAGCCAGGGTACCGCATGGCGTCCGCGTAACTCGCCGGACGTTTACACCGGCCCCACCCGGGTGCGTCAGGGTCTGGCGCAGTCCATCAACGTGATGGCGGTGCGGGTGATCCGCGACATCGGTGTCGACACCTTTATCGACCACGCCACCAAGTTTGGCTTTGACCGCGCGGACCTGCCCCGCAACGAGTCGATCTCACTGGGCTCCGCGTCGGTCACGCCGCTGGAAAACGTGCGGGCGTTCTCGGTGTTCGCCAACGGGGGCTTCCTGGTGGATCCCTACTTTATCGAGCGCATTGAAGACCATAACGGCAACCAGATCTACGCGGCACAGCCCAGGATCGCCTGTTCCTCGTGCAAGAAAGCCCTGGCAGCGCAAGCCAGTGGTGCCGACGCCGAGCTGCCGGAGTTTGCCCAGCAGTGCCTGTGGCCCGCCGAACGACTGGCGCCGCAGATCATCAGCGAGCAAAACGCCTTCCTGATCCACGAGACGCTGAAATCGGTGATCTGGGGCGGCGGTGACTGGAGCCAGGGTACCGGCTGGAACGGTACCGCCTGGCGGGCCGCCCGACTGATCAAGCGCCACGACATCGGCGGCAAGACCGGCACCACCAACGAGGCCCGCGACACCTGGTTTACCGGTTTCGGTCCGCAGATGGTGGCCACCGCCTGGGTCGGCTTCGATGACCACGGTCGCCAGCTGGGCCGTACCCGCTGGAACCCGTACGGGCCGCAGGACCAGATCACCGCCGGTGAATCCGGTGCGAAAACCGCCGGCCCCGCCTGGAACCAGTTTATGCACCAGGTGCTGGACGGCGTTCCGGAGCAAAGCACCGTGGTGCCGGAGGGGATCGTCACCGCCCGCATCGATCTGGCCAGTGGCAAGCTGTCGAACCGCACCGACGCCAGCTCCCGCTTCGAGTATTTCATTGATGGCACGGCCCCCACTGAGTTGGCGGAAGCGATTCAGACGGAGACGCCCATCTTTGAACAGGAAGCCACGGAAGAGTTGTTCTGAGGCGATAAAAAAGCCGCCCGGAAGGGCGGCTTTTTTGTGCCTGTCAGGCGCTCAGTCGAAGCGATACTCCATCGCCACTTCGTCGCAGGCATGCTTGCGGGGGCAGAGCTCGCAGTCCTTCATTACCTTCTCCGGCAATCCGGCCATGTCGGTCCGCTCAAAGCCCAGCTTGCCAAAGAAGCCCGGTACCCGTGTCAGCACGATCACCCGCTGAAGCTCCAGTTCCCGGCCACGCTGCAGCATGTAATCCACCAACGCCCGCCCCTGGCCCGCGCCATGATGATCCGGATCGATCCCCACAGAACGCATCTCCGCCAGTCCGGTTTCATAGATGTAGAGGGAGGCGCAGCCAACCACCTTGCCCTCCTGCTCCGCCACCGAGAAGTCGAGGATGTCCCGCAACACGTCGTCACGGCTTCGTGGCAGGGTGTCCCCTTTATCCGCCCAGTAGGCATTGATGGCATGGATGGCGTCCACGTCCGACAGCTTGGCGTTGCGAACTTTGAGGATCTCCGCCTTGTGGGCATTCAGACGCTGCTGGCTGGTATCCAGCGCGTGCAGAACCTGCTCCGGTGCCGTGCCGCCCAACGCGTCGCGCTCGGCCAGTGACTGATTGGCTTCGCGGATCCCCAGCGCCTGCTCCACCTGGATCAGCGCGGTGCCCCCCAGGGTATCCCGCTTGGCCAGGCAGGCGTCGATGGTCAGGTGCTGGAACACATCGGATTGAATCGCTTCGCTGTAGGCCTGCAGCTCCGGCAGGGTAAAGTCTTCCAGGGCTTTTTGGGCGGCGATTGCTCCCACCACCACTTCGCCCACCACATGGTGCGCTTCGCGGAACGGCATCCCCTTGGACACCAGGTAATCCGCCAGCTCGGTGGCGTTGGCGTAGCCCTGTTGGGCCGCCGCCAGAGTGCGCTGCGCGTTCACCTGCAAACCGTCCAGCACCAGGCTGGCCATCTCGGTGCAGGCCAGCCAGGTGTCGAGGGCATCAAACAGCCCCTCTTTGTCCTCCTGCATGTCCTTGTTGTAGGCCATGGGGAGGGCTTTCATGGTGGTCAGGATGCCAATCAACGCACCGTAAACCCGGCCCGTCTTGCCCCGGATCAACTCCAGCGCATCGGGGTTTTTCTTCTG
>CAZWED010000054.1:0-13993 GCA_964632645.1 uncultured Ferrimonas sp.
CAGACTGGACGCGAGTATGCAGGATTTACGCAGCACTGTATGGGCATACAGTGCCTGTCGGGCGAGGATCTGTGCAGGGCGTAACGACAGCGGGGGCTGGCGCCCCGCCAGCGCTGGGTGATTCGCCGGAGCAGTGTGGCTATCCAACTGATTTTTAGGCCGGTTACGGTAGCGTTTCTGGCTGGCTATTGAAAGGGAGGCAAGCCTGGCGTGAGCATGGCGACCCGATCTGGCAGGTCAAAACGGCGGGTTGTGCTGGCGTGAGGTTGCTGCGATACTTCGGCGGTCTTGTCGGAGTGCCCAACGATAATGGGCTGAGATCGCGAAAGCGGGATCCGTGGAACCTGAACCGGTTAGTACCGGCGTAGGAAAACAAGCAACGCCCCCAAGAAGAACCCCATCCGTCCGCTGCCTTACAGGCCTTTGGTGACGTTGGGTTCGCCCCCGGGGGCGCTCAATTTGTTGGCCAACAGGCTCACGTCCGGCAGGCAATTTTCCATCAGGAACACTTGGAGATTGCAATGTCGACTGACACCCCCAAAACCGGCGTTTCCCGCCGTCAACGCCGCGAGGCGGCCAAAGCGTACCTGGATACCCTGAGCGGGCATCCGTTTCCCAATTCACGCAAGATCTATCTGACCGGCTCCCGCCCGGACATCCGCGTAGGCATGCGCGAGGTAGACCAGTCCCCCACCTGCATTGGCGGAGACGGCGCACACCCCGTCACCCGCGACAACGAGGCGATACCGGTGTACGACACCGCCGGCCCCTACAGCGACCCCGAGGCCCAGCTGGATCTTCGCACGGGCCTGAAGCCCTTGCGGGAAGGCTGGATCCTGGCGCGCAACGACACCGAGACCCTGGCCGGGGCCAGCGCCCGGTTCACCCAGCAGCGGCTGGCGGATGAGGGGTTTGATCACCTGCGTTTTGACAACCTGCCCCGTCCCCGTCGGGCCAGGGAGGGGCGCGTCGTTACCCAACTGCACTACGCCCGGGCGGGGATCATCACGCCGGAGATGGAGTACGTGGCGATCCGGGAGAACCTGGGCCGGGAGCGGATCCGCAATGAGATCCTCCGGCGGGCGCACCCCGGTCAGAGTTTCGGCGCCAGCCTGCCGGAGGCGATCACACCGGAGTTTGTGCGGGAGGAGATTGCCCGGGGTCGGGCGATTCTCCCCGCCAACATCAACCACCCGGAAGCGGAACCGATGATCATCGGGCGCAACTTTCTGGTGAAGGTGAACGCCAATATCGGCAACTCCTCCGTCAGCTCCTCCATCGAGGAGGAGGTGGAAAAGTTGGTGTGGGCCTGCCGCTGGGGCGCGGATACGGTGATGGACCTCTCCACCGGCCGGCACATCCATGAGACCCGCGAATGGATCCTGCGCAACTCACCGGTGCCCATCGGCACCGTGCCGATCTACCAGGCTCTGGAGAAGGTCAACGGGCTCGCCGAAAACCTCAGTTGGGCGATCTTCCGCGACACCCTGATTGAGCAGGCAGAGCAGGGGGTGGACTACTTCACCATCCACGCCGGGGTGCTGCTGCGCTACATCCCGATGACCGCAGAGCGGGTCACCGGCATCGTCTCCCGCGGCGGTTCGATCATGGCCAAGTGGTGCCTCTACCACCATCAGGAAAACTTCCTCTACCAACACTTTGAGGAGATCTGCCGGATCTGCGCGCAGTATGACGTCGCCCTGTCGCTGGGGGATGGCATGCGTCCCGGTGCCATTGTGGATGCCAATGACCGTGCCCAGTTTGCGGAACTGGAAACCCTGGGGGAGCTGACCCGCATCGCCTGGCAGCATGATGTGCAAACCATCATCGAAGGCCCGGGCCATGTGCCGATGCACCTGGTGAAAATCAATATGGAGAAGCAGTTGCAGGACTGCATGGAGGCGCCGTTTTACACCCTTGGCCCCCAGGTCACCGATGTGGCGCCCGGCTATGACCATTTCACCTCCGGCATTGGCGCGGCGATGATTGGCTGGTACGGCTGCGCCATGCTCTGCTACGTCACCCCCAAGGAGCACCTTGGCCTGCCGGACAAGGAGGACGTCAAACAGGGACTGATGGCGTACAAGATCGCGGCCCATGCCGCCGATGTGGCAAAAGGCCACCCCGGGGCGCAGATCCGCGATAACGCGCTGTCGCTGGCGCGCTTTGAATTCCGCTGGGAGGATCAGTTTAACCTGTCGCTGGACCCGGACACCGCCCGGGCCTACCACGATGCCTCTTTGCCCCAGGAGAGTGCCAAAGTGGCGCACTTCTGTTCCATGTGCGGCCCGAAGTTTTGCTCCATGAAGATCACCCAGGAGGTGCGGGCGTACGCGGCGACCCAGCCGGAGGGGCGGATCCCGACCACCTCCCTGGACGTCGATGCGGGGATGGAAGAGCGGGCCCGGGCGTTCCGCGATGGCGGAGCGCAGCGGCACAACGGGGTGGATCAATGACTCGGACCACACCTTCCCTGACCGGGGCAACGCGGCGTCCCATTGTCTGGACCATTGCCGGCAGCGATTCCGGCGGCGGTGCGGGGATCCAGGCGGACCTGCTGACCATCCACGACCTGGGTGGCCACGGCTGCTCGGTGATCACCGCCATCACGGCGCAGAACTCGGTGGCGGTAACGCGGGTCGACGCCGTTGGCCCTGATGCGCTGATCGCCCAGCTTGATGCCCTTTGGGCGGATCTGCGGCCCGCGGCGATCAAGATCGGCCTGTTGCCGGATGCGGCCCACATCACCGCCCTGGCCAACTGGTTTGCCGGGCGTCGCGAGGCGCTGCCGCCCATCGTGCTGGACCCGGTGCTGGTGGCCAGTTCCGGCGCGCGGCTGAACCACGGCGGCCTGGACCAGTTTGACCCCTTGCTGCCCTACGTGGCGGTGATCACCCCCAACGGCGATGAGCTGGCGGCGCTGACCGGCAGGGTGATCGACACCCCCCGGGATATCGTAGCGGCCTGCCAGCGACTGGTGGAACGGGGCGCCCGGGCGGTGCTGGCCAAAGGGGGCCACTTCGAACGGCTGCACCCAGGACGCTGCGTTGATCTGCTCTACCGCCCTGAGCAGAAATGCCTGTTTGATGGCGCCCGTCTGGTTACCCGCAACACCCACGGCAGCGGCTGTACCCTGTCGTCCGCACTGGCCACGCTGCTGGCACAGGGCTACGTGCTGGAGGACGCGGTGGCGGTGGTGCGGGCCTACTTGCATAACGGTCTGAGTCAATCCTGCGGCTATGGGGCGGGCCCCGGGCCGCTGGCCAGAACCGGCTGGCCGGTCGCCCTGGCGAGCTTTCCGGAAGTGGCGCTGCCCGGCACGCCGCTGGCACAGGCTTATGGCCTGAGCGGGGAGGGCAGCCTGCCGCAGGGGCCCTTTGCGTCCACGCAGGGACAGGCGTTGGGGGTCTACCCGGTGGTGGACAGCGTCGAATGGGTTGAGCGGCTGCTTGAGCTTGGGGTCAAAACGCTGCAACTGCGCATCAAGGACCCGGCGTCGCCGTCGCTGGCATCGGCGGTGCAGCGTGCCATCGCTCTGGGGCATCGCTACCAGGCACGCCTCTTTATCAACGACCACTGGCAACTGGCGATCGAACATGGCGCCTACGGGGTTCACCTCGGTCAGGAGGATCTGCTGAGCGCCGATCTGGCGGCGATCCAGCGGGCGGGACTGCGGCTGGGGCTGTCGACCCACGGCTATTACGAAATCCTGCGGGCCCACGCCCTGCAACCCAGTTACATCGCTCTTGGCCACATCTTTCCAACGCCCACCAAAGCGATGCCGTCGGCCCCACAGGGGCTGGATCGGCTGGCCCGCTACGTGGCGTTGGTGCAGCCGCGTTATCCGGCGGTTGCCATCGGTGGCATCGACGTTTGCCGCGCCCACCAGGTGGCCCGCTCCGGCGTGGGCAGCATCGCGGTGGTGCGGGCCATCACCGAGGCGCCGGACCTGCCCGCTGCGCTGGCCGCGCTGCAGGCGGCGCTGGCGTCCTGTCCCACTCTGCAAGCGGAGGCGCCACATGCTCAATGACGCGGACTGTCTTCGCTATGGCCGGCAACTGCTGTTGCCGGAGTGGGGGGAGCGCGGGCAGCAGAGTCTGGCACAAAAACGGGTCGTGATCATTGGCCTGGGCGGACTGGGCTGTCCGGCGCTGCAGTATCTCGCCGGTGCCGGTGTCGGCCACCTGCGACTGGTGGACGGGGACAGGGTGTCCCTCTCCAACCTGCCACGCCAGACCCTGTATCTGCCCAACCAGATCGGCCAGTCCAAAGCAATTCTGGCCGCCCACTGGGTGCAGCGGCACAACCCCGGCATCCGGGTGGAGGCGGTGGCCGCCATGGCCACGGCAGACGCGTTGCCCGGGCAGCTTCAGGGGGCCGATCTGGTGCTGGACTGCACCGATAATCTGGCGGCCCGTCATGCCATCAATGCCGCCTGTGTGACGCGGGACATCGCTTTGGTGAGTGGTGCGGCCATCGGCTGGCAGGGCCAACTGCTGGTGGTGCCCCCGGGCATTTCCCGCGACAGCGGCTGCTTCGCTTGCCTCTCTGAACCCGCCAGTCTGGCCGACGGGGAGCCCGGCGTCGGCTCCTGCCGGGAGGTGGGGGTGGTGGGCCCGGTCGTGGCGGCGGTGGGCGCCCTGCAGGCGTTGCTGGCCCTGCGCCTGTTGCTGGGGCTGGGCACGGAGGCCTGTCTGCACCGCTTTGATGGCCGTCAATGTCACTGGCAGCGCTATCGGCTGCCCCGATCCCCGGAGTGCGCGGTCTGCGCCGCCTCCCAAGGAGCATAACCGGATGAATATCGTCCTGAATCAACAACCCGAAACCGTCACCGAAACCAATGTGGCTGCCCTGGTGGCGGCCCTGGGGCAGGATAAGCCCGGGGTGGCGATCGCCCTCAACGGACAGGTCCTGAGCCGTCGCCAGTGGGGCGACACCGAGCTGAACGAGGGGGATGTCCTCGACCTGTTTTCCGTCATTGCCGGAGGCTGACCATGCTGACCATAGCCAACCACACCTTTACCTCCCGCCTGTTTACCGGCACCGGCAAGTTCGCCTCCAACGCGCTGATGCAGGCGAGCATCATGGCGTCCGGCTCGCAACTGGTGACCCTGGCGCTGAAACGGGTCGACCTGTCCGCAAGGCAGGGGGACCTTCTGGCACCGCTGCAGGCGATGGGCGTGCGCCTGCTGCCCAACACCTCCGGCGCCAAAACCGCTGACGAGGCGATCCATGCGGCCCGCCTGGCCCGGGAAGCCCTGGGCACCGATTGGCTTAAGCTGGAGATCCACCCTGATCCCCGCTATCTGATGCCGGACCCCATCGAAACCCTGAAAGCTGCGGAAACGCTCTGTGCCGAAGGGTTTGTGGTGTTGCCCTATTGCCATGCGGATCCGGTCCTTTGCAAGCGTTTGGAGGAGGCGGGCTGCGCCGCAGTGATGCCGCTCGGGTCGCCCATTGGTTCCAATCAGGGGCTGAAAACCGACGCTTTCCTGCGCATCATCATCGAGCAGGCATCGGTGCCGGTGGTGGTGGATGCCGGGATCGGCGCCCCCTCTCAGGCCGCCCGGGCGATGGAGATGGGGGCGGATGCGGTGCTGGTGAACACCGCCATGGCGGTGGCCGGAGACCCGGCGGCAATGGGCCAGGCGTTCCGACTGGCCGTTGAGGCGGGACGGATGGCTTACCTGTCCGGACTGGGGGCGGTGTCTCCCCGGGCGGCAGCCAGCAGCCCCCTGACCGGATTTCTGGAATAGGAGGGAAGGATGAGCTTCCATTCGATCTGGCAACAGCAGGATTGGGACGCGCTGGCGATGGCGATCCACAGCAAGACCGACGCCGATGTGCAACGGGCATTGGCGCACCCCAATCGGGACTGGCAGGATTTCCTGGCGCTGGTGTCACCGGCCGCAGACCGCCATCTTGAGGCGCTGGCGGCATCGTCGATGCGGCTGACCCGGCAGCGCTTTGGTAACACCCTGGGGCTCTACGTGCCGCTCTACCTCTCCAACCTGTGCGCCAATGAGTGCGATTACTGCGGCTTCACCATGAGCAATCGCATCAAGCGCCACACTTTGAACGAGGCGGAACTGGAGCGGGAACTGGACGCCCTTCGGGCGATGGGGTTTGACACCATCCTGCTGGTGACCGGAGAGCACGAGAGTAAGGTGGGCATGGCGTACTTCCGCCGCATGTTGCCCCGGGTCAAAGCGCGGTTCTCCTATGTGCAGATGGAGGTTCAGCCTCTGGCGGTGACGGACTACGCCGAGCTGAAAACGCTGGGGCTGGATGGCGTCATGGTGTATCAGGAAACCTACCACCCGCTCACCTATGCCCAACATCACCGGCGGGGCAACAAAACCGACTTCCGTTACCGACTTGAGACACCGGACAGGCTCGGTCAGGCCGGCATCGACAAGATCGGCATCGGCGCCTTACTGGGGCTGGCGAACTGGCGGGTGGAGGCCGCCATGGTGGCGCTGCACCTGGACTATTTGCAGCGCACTTACTGGCGCAGTCGCTATTCGGTCTCCTTTCCCCGACTGCGGCCCTGCACCGGTGGGCTGGCGCCGGCGTCCGCGGTGGGCGAGCGTCAGTTGCTGCACCTGATCGCGGCGTTGCGGCTGTTTGCCCCGGAGGTGGACCTCTCCCTCTCCACCCGGGAGTCGGCGCAGTTCCGCGACAACGTGTTTCCCCTGGGCATCACCACCGCGTCGGCGGCGTCCAGCACCCGTCCCGGCGGTTACGCCGAGCCCAGCGATGACCTGGAGCAGTTCAGCATCGACGATGGCCGCTCACCACAGGCGGTGGCCGCAGCCCTGGCAGACCGGGGACTTCAGCCAGTCTGGAAGGACTGGCATCCGGCGTACTCCGGTGCGGCGCTTCGGCGTTGAGGGGGGCCGGGATGAGCCCCCGGCTCTGGCGGCTCGGAGGTCGTCCGGTTTTTGATCCGGTCGGCCTTGCGCTCCTTGCACAGGGCGTACACTCAGTGAGTCGGATCGGGATAACGCGGAGGCACAATGACGGAGAAGCCCCACAGCGAAGCGGAGCGGGCGCGGGATGGCCTGCTCGAATTTTTTGCCCGCTATGGCGATGAGCTGGAGCGCATCCGGGCGTTGTTGCAGATCCGGCTGGATCAGCTGGCGCAGGCGTATTGCCGACGCCATAACCTGCCTGCCGAGGCGGTGCTGGTCAGCACCCGGGTGAAGACCCTCAACAGTGTGCTCAACAAACTGGACCGCCGGGGCTGGCCCGGATTTGTTGAGCCGACGGAGGTGATCACGGACCTGATCGGGGCGCGGGTGGTGTGCTGGTTTGTCGACGATTGCCTCGGCATGCTGTCGTTCATCTCCGCCTCCAAGCACCTGACCTTCCAGTCGGAGGTTGAGGACTACATCCACTGTCCCAAGGCCTCCGGCTACCGGGCGATCCACCTGCTGGCCCAGGTCAGCTACGACAGCGTGCAGGGCAGCGCCGGGGCGACCCGGATTGAAGCGGCCCAGATGCTTTGTGAAGTGCAGATCCGGTCCAAACTGCAGGACGCCTGGGGGGACATGACCCACGAGTTTCACTACAAAGCCAAAGTGGATGGGATGGACCATCGTGAGCACGAGCAGAGACTGCGCGACATCGCCACCCGACTGGCCAACGAGGATCTGGCCCTGATGGCGATCCGGGATGCTTATCAGGCCCTGTCCGGCAAAGGGTAGGGCGCACTAGAGCGCGTCCAGATTGTCCAGGCACCACTGCGCCCTCGCCAGTATGGCGCGCCGCTCGGCTTCCGGCCGGTTGTCCCAGCCGCGGTAGATCACCGCGATGCGGGGGTTGCGCGCCAGTATCCGGTCATGACGTGCCATAAAGTGCCAGTAGAGGCTGTTCAGGGGGCAGGCGTCGTCGCCGGTTTTGGCGCTGACCCGGTAGCGGCAGTGCCGGCAATGGTCACTCATCTTGTTGACGTAGTTGCCGCTGGCGGCATAGGGCTTGGAGGCCAGCAGGCCGCCATCGGCAAACTGGCTCATTCCGCGTGTGTTGGGCAGTTCAACCCACTCAATGGCGTCGATGTAGATCCCCAGGTACCAGGCGTCCACTTCGTCGGGATCGGCGCCGATCATCAGCGCAAAGGTGCCGGTGATCATCAGTCGTTGGATGTGGTGGGCGTAGGCGTAATCCAGCGAGTGGCGGATCGCCTGGCGCAGACAGGCCATCTGGGTATCCCCGTCCCAGAACCAGCGCGGCAGGGGTCGCTGCGCGTCAAAGAAGTTCCGCTGGTCATAGCCCGGCATATTGGCCCAGTAGAGGCCCCGAACGTACTCCCGCCAGCCGAGGATCTGCCGGACAAACCCCTCTATCTGCGGCAGGGTGATGGCCTCATTGTCGCGGTAAGCCTCAATGGCGGCACGGATCACCTCCATCGGATGCAGCATTTTGCTGTTCAGGCTGAAGCTCAATCGGGCGTGAAACAGGCTCCAGCAATGGGGGGCGGACTCTGACAGCGCGTCCTGAAACCGGCCGAATCGCGGCAGGGCATGGCGGCAGAAGTGGGACAGCAGTTGCCGGGACTGGGCGCGACTGACGGGCCAGATCAGGTTGCCCTCCAACTGCCCGATGTGCGCGATGCGGTGCCGCGCCAGCCGCTCGCGGATGGCGGTCACCTCATTGTCGAAGCAGAGGGGCTCGGGTATGGCGTGCCAGTCCTCGGGCTTCAGGGCGTGCCGGTTCTCCTTGTCGTAGTTCCAGCGGCCCCCAAGGGGGCGATCGCCCTCCATCAGCAGGCCGAAGCGCTTACGCATCGTGCGGTAGAAGGTTTCCATCCGGTGGGCTTTGTTGCGCTGGAAATGGGCGTCGATCTCATCGAACGGCAGCAGGAAATGCTCGGTGTCCACCTGCTGTATTGTGATCGGCAGGTCCAACTCTGCCAGTTGTTGTGCCAGCCGGTATTCGTCCGGTCGCTGGTATTCGAAACGCCGGGCGCCGGTTTCTTCAATCAGTGAGGCAATCAGGGCTGGCAGGTCCTTGTGGGCCGCCGTGTCGTCCAGGGTCAGGTGGCGCACCCTGTGGCCCGCCTCGTTCAGGGCGTCGGCAAAGGCTTCCATGGCGGCGAAGAAGGCACAGAGTTTCTGGATATGGTGACGGACGTAATCGGTTTCCTGACGAAGCTCGGCCATCAGGTAGAGCACGCCGTCGTCCTTTTGCCGGTACCAGGAATGGCCGGCATTCAACTGGTCGCCCAGCACCAGCCGAAGGGTGTGGATCATTGGGAGCGCTCCCTGTTATCGCGGTGGTTTCGACAGCGCCGGGAGCAGTAGCGTACCTGCGCCCAACACCGTGCCCAACGCCGCCGCCACTGGAACGGACGCTGGCACACCGGACAGAGCTTGGTGGGCCGCGGGGTCACGCTTTCACCGGCCAGTCGGCGGCATCGACCCGATCCAAAGCCTCAACCGGATGCCCCTGCCAGCGCCGCACAAATTCGCCGTCCGGGTCATACTGTGCTGCTTGCTTGTCGAGGTCAAAGTGGCGCCAGCCTCTGGGATCGGCGCCGACCCCGGCCAGGTACTGCCAGTTGCCCCAGTTGCAGGCGACGTCGTGGTCGATCAGTTGCTGCTGAAAGTAGGCGGCGCCGTAGCGCCAATCCATCCCCAGTTCGTGCACCAGGGCGCTGGCCACCAGCTGACGCGCCCGGTTGGACAGAAAGCCGGTGCTGTTCAGCTGCCGCATTGCGGCGTTGACGATGGGGTAAGGGGTCTGGCCGTGGCACCAGCGGGCAAACCGTTCGGGATAGAAGCTGGTGGGGCGCCGCACGCCGGCGGTGCCGGTAAAGGCAAACAACCGGGCACCGTGCGCCACTGCCGACCACTGGAAATACTCCCGCCACAGCAGTTCCACCCGGATCCAGTCGGTGGACTCATTTTGGCCCCACTGTGCCTCGTATTGCGACAGGGCCGCCACAATACGGCGCGGCGACAGGCAACCCTGGGCCAGCCAGGGAGAGAACTTGGTGGAACTCTCCCAGTCGTCCAGCGCATTGCGGGTTGCTTTGTAACGCTTTGGCGCCTCGCTGTTGAAATAGTGACGGAGGTGCGCTTCGCCGGCGCTCTGCCCGCCGTGGTAGTCCTGGTTGGGGGGCAGCGTCACCGCCGGAGAGGCGTGGCTGTCAACGGCAAGGGGGGGCGGCAGTGCGGTAACGGTCGGCGCCACAGGGCGCCAGGGTAGACCATTCACCGCTTTGCGAAACTGGCTGAAGGTTGCGGGCAGGTCCGACAGGTCAAAGGGCAGCTGGTCCAGGGTGTACAGGGTAAAGGCCTGGTGCGCTTCGCACCGTCCGGGGCCAAGCCAGCGCCGCAGGGCGAGGTACTGCTGACGCTCCTCTTCGCCGATGGGGGCGGTGACGATCAACTTATCGATCCAGTGATTGCGCATCAGTTGCGGAATGACGGTGAGCGGATCCCCGACCCGGATCACCAGCCGCTGACCCAGCGCCTCAAGCCGTTGCGTCAGATCCTGCAGGCTTTCGTGGATGAAGCGCCACGGATGTGGCCCCACCCGTTGACACTGCCAGTTGTCGGCGACAAACCAGCGGGGCTCGATGCAGTAGAGGCAGACAAGCGCCTCCCGGGCCTCGGCGGCGCGCCGCAGTGCGGGGTGGTCATCGCTGCGCAGATCATGTCGAAACCAGAGCAGGGCGCGTTTCACGGCCGCCTCCCGTGGTGGTGGGTCTGCCATCTTCTACGCATCCGGGCGGTATTTGGTGCAAAAAAAGGCCCGGGACGCTGCCCGGGCCTGGTAAACCCACCGGCATTAACGGGTGACCGTAAAGCTGGCCTGGTAACGCTCTGTGGTGGTGCCGGTGATGATCTCCACCGCCATGGTGTGCGTGCCGGTCGTCAGGGTCCCGGTATCGAACGGGTTGGCGGGGCGTCCGGCGTTGCTGCTGGTGCCGGCCAGATCCCAGGGCGCGTTGTACTCGGTCTGCGCCAGGGCGCCATCCAGATAGAAGCGCACCTTGTCGGCGTTGCTGTCCTCTACAAACACGTAGACGTTGCCGCTGACCGTCGCCCCGGCCAGATCGGTCGCAGCGCTGCGATCCGCTGACAGGGATAGCCGGATGGGGCTGTTCTGGCTGGGTTCCGGCAACACCGTCAGGGAGACCGCAATGGCATCGCTGCCCACGGCACTGACCGCGGAAATCTGCCCGCTGTAGCTGCCCGGCGTCAGACCGGTGGCGTCCATGGTCAGGGTCAGGGTGGCCGGCGTCGTTGCCGGATTGGGCGCAACGGACAGCCAGTCCACACTGCTGGTGAGGGTGGCCTGAGTCGGCTCGGAAGCGCTCAGGGTAACGTTCGCTGTCGCCCGGGTCTCGGGCAAGGTGATGGCACGGCTGACCGTGTTGGGCTCGGCATCAAGGTAGGGCTGCGCGGTGCCGTACACCACATCCGCGTAAACCGGCGTTACCGAACCATCGCTCAACACCACGTCGGCGCGGATCGCCAGCGGGCCCTGGGGGTAGTTTGCCAGGCTGAAGGGTTGCGCCTCCCCATTGCTGGCGGTGCCGCCCATGTCATAAGGCGCGACACCCTCGTTCTTCACCTGTTGCTCCTCGACGAAGAAGCGCACCCGGCTGACGCCCTCGGTGGGCAGCAGTTCTACGTAGAGCGGGCTGGAGACGGTGGCACCATCAAGCGCTCTGGGGTTGGTGCGTTGAGGCGAATCGGTCATCACCAGTTGATGGCCGTCAGCGCTCACGGTCAGGGTGACCGGTACGGACAGACCGCTGCCGCCACCGGAGACGTTCACCGAAGCCTCGTATCGCCCGGCGACCCGTCCGGCGCTGTCGGCGGTAACCTGCACGTTCAGCGGCGATGCTCCGGCGACCGCAGAGACGCTAAGCCAGTCAGCGGTGGTACTCAGTGACAGGCTGGTGCCCGCGGTGTCGTGGGTCAGTTGCAGGTCCAGCGTTTGCGTGGCGTCCGCCTCCAACTGGAAGCTGAGTTGCGCGGGCAGGGCGCTGAGGGCACCGCCGTCGCAATCTTCTGTCAGGGTGAATTGATCGAAAATCCTTGGCACCTGACCGTCCGTCACCTGGTACACGCTGATCTGCACATCGCCATTGGGCGGGAACCGAAGATGCCCAAAGTGGTGGGCGGTGTTGTCCCGCCGCGCGGTCCAGTAAGGAGGCGGCTCGGTCATCCACTGGGAGAAGCCGTCATTCTTGTCGCTCATCTTGCCGCCAGGGCTGATCTTCATCCAGGTGATGCCCCCCTGACGATCGACGCAATCCAGGTTGGTGCCGGTGACCCGAATGGCCCCGGCGGCGTCTTCCAGCGGGTAGGTGCGTTCGTAGGACTGGTCGTGGGCGGACAGCACCAGTTTGACGCCAGCGGCCTCAAACAACGGCGCGATGTGCCCCCGAATGGTCTCGGCGGAGACGTGATTGCTGCCGTCCGAGAAGGGGGCGGCATGGAGGTAGGGGATGATCCAGCGGTAGCCGGCGTTCTTCACCTCGTTCAGGTGATTGTCCAGCCAGGCCACGCCGTCCAGCGGAATGCCATCGTTGGACTCCCGTAAGCCGTACACCGCGATAAAGTGCACGTCGCCCACGTCAAAGGCGTACATTCGGCCGCCGTCATACTGCCAGTGTTCCGGGGTGGGGAAGCGGGCATGCCAGAACTCGAACCCTTCGTTGTTGAGGATCTCGTGATTGCCCCAAACCGGCATCATCGGCGCGTAGGGGGCCAGTGGCGCCATCTGGTTGAACCAGGCGTCAATGGTCCGCTCCAGAGTGCCGTAGCGTTTGTCCTTATCGTAATAGGCGTAATCGCCGCCGAGCAGGATCATCCTCGGGTTGAGTGACCGGATCGCGTCGATCACCGCCTGAGTGCCGTTGGTGAGCCCGTCCAGTCGGCCCAGCAGGCCGGTGTCGGCGACGAAAGCGAGATCCCAGCTTTCTCCGGCGGCGGGTTGACTGCGGGTCTGGTACACCCGGCTGAAGCTCGATGGCGACAGGCGTACCCGGTAGTCGTAGACGCTGCCGGGCGTCACCCCATTGATGGTGGCCTGATGGTACCAGCCATCATCATTGCTGTGACGCAGGGTGCCGGTGACGCTTTGCCAGCTGGTGGTGCCGGCAAGGCGGTATTGCAGGTCGGAGCCGGAGCCGTCCGCCGCCGTGAACCACAGGGCGGTAATGGCGCTTTGGGCATGGTCCCAGGTGAGATGCAACTGGGGGGCCGGTTCGCCGGGATTGGCGCCAACCTGGAAGGTCACGTTGACGGTCGCGGAGGGGTAGCCATCGGCACTGAGGGTGATGGTTCCCTGGTAGGTGCCGTCACTCAGCCCCGCCGGGTTGGCGTAGGCGGTAAAACCGGCCGGCGTGGTGCCGCTTGCGGCAGACAGCGTCAGCCAGCCCGGAGTGGCAGCCAGCGCCACGTTCGTTGCGGCGCCGCCGCTGTCGGAGACCGTAAAGGCGAGGCTGGCGGTGCTGCCATTGGTGCTCTGCATCGACAGTGCATTGGGCTGGGCGATCAGGCCCGGCTGGGCATTGCCAACGGAGAACGACGCGGTCAGCGTGGTCAGACTGCCGTCGGCCAGCCGGAGAGACGCGGTCATCTCGTGGCCGCCGTTGCCCAGACTCTCTGCATCAACGGGCAGGGCGCTCTTGTCGCCGGCGGTGCCGCCCAGGTCCCAGGGCGCAGCGTTTTCGGTTTTTACCCGGGTACCATCGATGAAAAACTGCACCTGATCGAGGCTGCTGCTGGGGGCCACAAAGACATACACCGCGCCCGACAGGGTGGCGCCGTCGAGCGGCGTCGGGTTTGAACGGTCCGGTGACAGAGACAGTTGCAGGGTATTGGCGAAGCCGGCAGCGCTGGTGGCGAGCAACCAGAACAGCAGGACTGACTGAGCAAGAATTCGGAACATGGGCGCGCACTCCCTACCGAGAAGGGGAACATCGGCGTTGGGTAACTCTAGGTCAGGGAGGGCAGGCTGTAAGGGG
>CAZWED010000055.1:0-13935 GCA_964632645.1 uncultured Ferrimonas sp.
TGGGTGATAAACGCTGATTATGCTTCTGTGTCAGTGCGCCATAGGGTGATTGTACGATTGGTCACCAAGGTTGACGTTACTCCATCAGAACATTACTGTTAGATAACGAATTAAATTGGCGCGGCGCGAGCCGACGTCATGGCAAGGAGGAGTAAGAATGCGAACGAATTCACACTCACGCTGGCGGGAAATTGGCGTTATGACCGTACTGTTTGTTGCGTTGGCGACCGCGGGGGCGATGTTGTAACCCCGGCAGGGTCGTGCGCTGCTGGTCTGAGCCGTCGAATTTGGTACAGTAGCGTCGGCACAAGCAGGAGCGACCATGGACAAACACGAGCAATTGCTGATTTCACTGAGAAAAGTGATTCGCGCTATTGATTTACACAGTCGGAAACTGAACAAAGAGGCGGGCCTGACCGGGCCTCAACTGGTCGTGATGCAGAAGATCGACCAACTGGACGGGCCGATTGCCCGCCAGGTGGCGTCGGAAGTGAACCTGAGTCCCGCGACCGTGACCTCCATCATCGATCGACTCGAAGCCCGTGGGCTGGTGAACCGGATCCGCGACGAAGTGGACAAACGGCGGGTGCGTTTGTCGCTGAGTGACGAAGGCTTGCGCTTGCTTGCTGCCGCACCGCAGCCGCTGCAGGAGCACTTTATTCAGCGCTATCAGGCCCTGGAGGAGTGGGAACAAAGCCTGCTGCTGTCCTCGGTGGAGCGGATTGCCGCCATGATGGATGCCGAGGAGCTGGACGCTGCGCCGATGCTGACCGTGGGTCAGATCCAGGACCCCCACTGAGCGGCTTTCCACCCCGACAAAAAATGCGCCCCTGTGGCGCATTTTTTGTGTCTGAACGGGGCGCTGCGTTACGGGCCCGCGACGCTGCCAACCTTGCGGTTCATCTCGGAGATGGCGGTCAGCGATTCAATGGGCATGGGGCCGATAAGCTGGGGCGGCGTGTAGAGGTTGACCTTGTCTGCCACGGTGTGAACAAAGGCGGTGGCGTCGCCGATGTCGTAACCGATGGCGTTCATCACAAAGCGGTTACGGTAGCGTTTGGCGTTTTCGTACTCGATGGCGGAGACGGCGACCGCCAGCACCGACAGGCCGGGCTCACCGACCGCGGCCTGGAACGAGGGGGACGCCCTAAAAGCGCTGTCGAGCAGGGCGCTGCCGTTGCCCAGGTAGGGGCCACCGTATTCGGTCAGCTCCATCGGCAGGTAGACGGATTGCATCCACTTGGTGACCATCGGCTCAACGCGGGTCGGCAGGTGACGTTGCACCGTGGCGTGATAGGAAACCAGGCTGTCCGGCCACAGGGTCTGCTTAGGTTGCGGGGTAAACCCGGTGGGGATGAACTCGTCAACCCGAAGCTGGCCGGAGGGCAGTTTTGTCAGTGCCATAAAGGTCACAAAACCGGTGCCCTGGAGGGCATCGCCGGGTTGCGGCTCGCTGGCGGAAAACAGCACCAGGTGACGACGCTCGCCCGTTTGTAATCCCGTCGCATCGTCGGAAACGTTGATGCAGCGCACCGAGCCGGTGCGCGTCAGCGCATCCAGCTTGAGGGCACCCAGTACCGTGGGGCAAGGGGCGTCCGGCCCGTAAGCGTGGGCGAAATGGTGGTAGTCGTAGAACTCCTTGCCGCCGTAAAGCAGGCACGCCAGCCCCACCAGGATAAAGAACCATTGGGTGAGTTTGCCGATGGCTTTCAGTGGCCAGGCGATCAGCGTGGAGAAGTGTTGTTTCAGCCATGAAACGGCATTGCCGAGTGCATTCATATCCCAAACCTCAAACAGTCTCGAGTTGCGTGGGGTCACGCTCTTTGTCGGCCCCAAGCCCCGGAAAAGGGTGTCCGCGAGACGGGTACGGCTTGCCTCAGTGGGATCTCAAAAGCTAGTCCAGATGGGCCGAAGATCAATGGCAAGGCGCGGAAATTTGGGAAACTTCACTCAATGCGGCGCCCGGAGGCGCCGGGAAAAAAGCGGGGGTCAGATCACCACCCGAATGGCCAGAATCGTCAGCACCACGGCGGTGGCGCGGTCAAGCCAGTGGCTGTTGTGCTTGAGCCAGCCCATCAGGGGGGTGCGGGCGACGCCGAGCGCCACCAGGGCGTACCACAAGCCATCTATGCCGCCGGCGGTGGCCATCATGATGAGCTTGTCGCGCCAGGGAGCACCTTCCTGCACAAACTGGCTGAACAGGGCGAGAAAGAAGATGGCGATTTTCGGATTGAGGAAGGCCACCAGGAAGCCGCCGCCAAAGCCCTGGTATCGACGGTACGGGTCGTTCCTGCCCTCCTGCTCCGGGGCACGCTCGGTGTCGGGGGCGGCGGCGTTGAGCGCCCCCCAGGCGAGGTAGAGCAGGAACGCCGCTCCCGCATAGCGGATCGCTTCAA
Source organism: uncultured Ferrimonas sp. (assembly GCA_964632645.1). Taxonomy (GTDB): domain Bacteria; phylum Pseudomonadota; class Gammaproteobacteria; order Enterobacterales; family Shewanellaceae; genus Ferrimonas. Next base: position 2,397 of record CAZWED010000055.1, read on the forward strand.
ACAGCGCGGGGGTCTGGGTGATCACCAACCCCAGGCCCATCGCCACCAAAAGGGCGTACAGGGCGATGCCCAATCCGTGCCCGATGGCGGTGGCCACCCCCCGCTGCATGCCGCCCTGAACGGTATTGCGGATCACCAGCGCCAGTGAGGGGCCGGGGCTCATGGCACCCAGGGTGCAAACGGTGGCAAGGGAGAGCCAGAGGGTAAGGGTCATTGGGGATCCTGTTGATGAACGCAGGCGGCAAGCATACCGCAGCCCCAGTCCGGAAAAAACGCCTTGCCGAACAATCCGCTATGGCTGAGTGGGACGGATTAAACCGTGGCGGGTCGGGATTCGGTATCCCGTGTGGGGCGGGCGGGCTTCTGTACGGAGCTGGCGATGAAACCGCTGATTTCGTCGATCAGCCACTTCGGCAGTTCGTCGTCTTCATTTCGGGTCACCAGGTAATAGTTGGGCGGGGGAGCGCGCTTATGCAGTTTTTCAAATTCCGCATCGTTCAGCTGTTGCGCTTTAATCCCCGGGAAGTGAGCAAGATAATCCGCAGAAACCCGCAGTCCAACAAAGGTTACCGCGTCGCTGTTTTCAATATATTCGGTGACTTCAGACAATGAATCGACATTACCAATGACATCCAATCGACGCCCCTGGTCAATGGCATAAAGTTCTAATGGATCGATTCGGTCATTAAAAAATGGGCATTCAGTGATTAAAAAAGGATACTGAATAATATTGTCCAACATCTGGTTTGGCGGGCATCGCCAGATAGGGTGCTTTTCATTGGCGATAACAAAAAGAAGTTCGCCGGAAGCGATGAGTCTGGAGGTCAGCCGGCTCTTGTCGCTGGCCTTGAAGTTCAGCATCAGGTCAGCCTGGCCCTGGACCAGGTCGTCGCAGCCGCAGTTGGACATGGTTTTGATGGTGAGAGACACCTTACCTGGCTCCTGCTCTGCGCGGGCCTTCAGGGCGGTGCCGAGCCGGCAGGTCAGGGTGGCGGGGGCCAGCAATGTGTAGTGTTTATGCGGCTTCAGAGCGCTGGGTGTGGTGGTGTTTTCCACTGTATCCAGAATCGACAGCATCTGCTGGAAATAGGGGTAGAGCCGGTCTGCCATGGGGGTGGGTTCAAAGCCGTATTGGCGACGAATAAACAGGACATCGTTGAGGGCGTGCCTCAGGGTACCGAGAGAGCGGCTGATTTTGGAGGGCGGAACTTGCAGCGCGGTGGCCACGGCCTGCGCATTCAGGGACTCGTAGACTTTAACGAATATGATGATGCTGAAAAGATTGATGTCGCGTAATTTGTTCACGGTCCCTCCGAACAAATACTTGAGCTCGAATATCATCTCAACGTACTGATAGGGATGTTAACTTTTTATATCCTAGATCAAACAAACTCTCCTGTTCAGAGTAAACCCAAATAGAGTGTGATCCGGATCACTGTATTGGCGTGATTGCCGATCTAAGTCCCGCACAGGAGACCACTTTTGCCAGTCTCCAGCATTTCGATAATGACAATTGCAAATTCTGACAAATGAAAAACGGGCTTGGGTTGTCACAATTTCATTATTTGACTTTGAGATTTGAATTTTTCACGTTTTATCGATGGCGGATATCTAATTTTCATTCACAGATTGAAATTGACCTGGATCAATTAACTCTTTTCATATAGTAGCCAATACTTGAGTCAAAAGGAGCTTTTACCACAGGCCGATATATCCAGGAGGATGTTATGTCAGTCACCACATTCCTTACTGTAGTCACTCCGTATCTGTTTATTTTCTTTGTCCTGTTTATTGCCGTTCCCTTTGTGATCGCCGGGTTGGTAATGGGACTCTATGAAATGCTGACCGCAGAGAAAGACGTCACTGCCGAACAGAAAAAGGGCGAGCATCATCACGATGCGTTAACCCATTAACCGGACCGGCTCCGGCCGGTTTCTGCCAATGGATTAGGAGTTCACATGTTGAACAGAACCGTCTTTTGCGCAGTGTGTTTGGCCAGTTTCTGCTTTGCCTCTTTTGCCGACGAAGGCACCTGTCTGCGCTGCCATAAGCGCAACGGCAACATGGAGGGCGTTCATGGTCACCTGGTCAGCGACGTCGGTTGTGTCCGCTGCCACGGCGCTATGGACGCCCATCCCCGCGATAAAGCGAGTGGGATCCGTTTTGGTCTGACCGCCCGGACCCCGGCGGCGGAGCAGAACGCCATCTGCCTTGAGTGCCACGGCGTCGCGCGGCTGCGCAAGGCTGACTGGACCCATGATGTTCACGCCTATCGCCTCTCCTGCGCCGCCTGCCATGCGCTGCATCCCCAGGTCGACCCGATGCTCGGGCTGGAACCGGTGTCCCGCACCCAGCTGTGCGTCGACTGCCACCAGCCCACTGAGAATCCGGAGGTCAGACTATGAACCTGTCGAGAAGGCAATTCCTCATCGACGGCGCCCTGCTGATCCCGATCACCACCCTGACGGGATGCGGCGCCTCTGCCCAAGCCCTGAAACGCAACTACGCCCTCGTATACGACGAATCCCGCTGCATCGGTTGTGAAGCCTGCGTGCAGGCGTGCCGAACCGTCAACCGGGTGCCCGAGAGCGTTTCCCGTCTGCGGATTGAGCGCAGCGGTCCGTTTGGTGAGGGGCCGGACACCCACTACCGTTTTGCCCGAAAAAGCTGTGAGCATTGCGAAACCGCCGCCTGCATTTCCGTGTGTCCCACCGGCGCCTGTTTCCGTGATGAAAACGGCATTGTCGATGTCGAGTCGGACAAGTGCGTGGGATGCCAGTACTGCATCGCCGCCTGTCCCTACAAGGTGCGGTTTGTGAATCCAGACACCCGCTCGGTGGACAAGTGCGACTTTTGCCGCAAAACCAACCTGGCCCGGGGGCGGCCACCCGCCTGTGTGGAAGCCTGCCCAACCCGGGCCCTGACGTTTGGCGATCTGAACGACCCCGACAGCGAGATTGTTCAGCTGCTGCGTCGCAAGCAAACCTATCGGGACAAGGTTGAACTGGGGACTCGTCCCAAGATCTACCGGGTGCCCCACGGTAAAGGGGAGGTGATCTGATGGACGGTTCCATTCAAGCGGTATTGCACTCTGACACCATTGTCTGGTCATGGCCCATTGCCATCTACCTGTTTCTGGCGGGGGTTTCCGCCGGTTCGGTGCTGATCGCCATCGCGGTAAAACGCTACCGGGAGTTCAACAAGCGGACGGTATCGAGCAGCGGTATCGTGCGTGCCATGGCGCTGATTGCGCCCCTGTCCGTGATCCTGGGACTGGGGATCCTGATCATCGACCTCACCAAGCCCTGGCAGTTCTGGAAGATGATGGTGTACTGGAATCCCACCTCCGTGATGTTCTGGGGGGTGATGATCCTCTCCGTCTACATCCTGGTGCTGATGGCTTATGTCGTGGCGTTGTTCCACGCCCCGCTGATGCTGGTGGTTCGCCGCTGGCCCTGGATGCAGCGCGTGCTTCTGGCCATCAAGCGGGCCGAAGGGGGGATGCAGAACCTGCTGCTGTTTCTGGCGGTGTGCGTCGGGGCCTACACCGGCTTTCTGTTGTCGGCACTGAAGGGGTTCCCGTTGCTCAACAATCCGGTTCTGCCGATCCTGTTCCTGGTCTCCGGGGTGTCATCCGGCGCGGCGTCCACCATCCTGTTCAGCCTCGTCTGCTTTAAGGAGCCGGCCCACAGTCAGGACATCGAGTTTGTTCACGTCATTGAGAAACCGGTGCTGATGACCGAAGTGTTCCTGCTGGTGGCCTTCTTCCTGGGACTGGTGTTTGCCGGCGGGGCCAGCGCGGAATCCGCCAAGGTGGCTTTGATGGGCGAGTTCTGGTCGAGCGTGTTCTGGGTTCTGGTGGTGTTCTGCGGCATGGTTCTGCCCTGGTTGCTGCAGTGGACGCTGCCCTCCACCTGGACCAACAAACCGGGGTTTGTCGCCAGCCTGTGCCTGCTGAGTCTGACTGGCATCTTCGCCCTGCGCCACTTCATCCTCTACGCCGGGCAGATGACCGTCGCTTAGCCACTGGCGAGCACCGAATGGGGAATCCATGCAGCAACTTCCGCCGTCTTGCCGCGTTCCGTAGACGGCGGCCATGACGGACAAAAAAGCCCGGGTCAGGCCCGGGCTTTTTGCTGGTTCCAGCAGCAGTGGAACTTACTTGGCTTTGGGACGGAAGGGTTTGATCACCGCTTCATCGCAGGTCAGGTAGGGCCCCTCCATCAGGTCGATGCAGTAGGGGATGGCGGGGAACACCGCATCCAGGCACTCGCGAATCGATTTGGGTTTGCCCGGCAGGTTGACGATCAGGGTGTCACCGCGCAGGCCCGCGGTCTGACGGGAGAGGATGGCGGTGGGGACAAACTTCAGGGACTCGGCCCGCATCAGTTCACCAAAGCCCGGCATCATGCGGTCGCATACCGCCTCGGTGGCTTCCGGGGTAACGTCCCGCTTGGCGGGACCGGTGCCGCCGGTGGTGACCACGAGGCAACAGCCCTGCTCATCGGCCATCCGGATCAGGGTGGCTTCGATGACGTCCTGCTCATCAGGGATCACCTCGTAAACGGGGGTCCATTCGGAGGTCAGGTATTCGTTCAGCGTGTCGATGATCGCTTTGCCGGAGAGGTCTTCGTAGACGCCGGCACTGGCGCGATCGCTGACGGTCACAATGCCGATTTTGGCGAGGGTCATGAACTCGGTCCTTACTGCGTGTCTGTCGGTATACGAACCGCAAGCATACAAGGAAGGCGCCGCTCAGAACATGCCTCCGGTGCCATCGGGCCGTTTTCCCGCCGCAACCGGACGGATGGGCGCGTTCTCTGGCTCAGACGATCACCCGGTAATCGCAACCGGGGACCGCCAGCACCTGCCCCTGATAGCCCCAGGTGTCGGCCACCTGCGTCAGGTCGAGCACCGTCTCCGGGGGGCCGTCCGCCACCAGGCGACCCTGTTCCACCACCAGCACCCGGTCGGCGTAACGGTGGGCCAGATTCAGGTCGTGCAGCACCGCCACCACCCCGTACTGGCGCTGGTGGGCCAGTTGGCGCATGCGTTGGCAGAGACGGTGTTGCTGAGCCAGGTCCAGCGCCGACGTGGGCTCGTCCAGCAGCAACAGCGGCGGCGATTCCGCCTGGCTCAGCTGCAGCAACACCCGCGCCAGCTGAACCCGCTGCTTTTCGCCACCGGACAGGGTCAGGTAACTCTTGTCACGCAGCCCCAAGGTGTCGGTGGCGTCCATCGCCCGGGTGACCGCATCGGCCTGCTGTTGTGCCGACAGCCGCAGGGGGTAAGCGCCCATGGCCACCACGTCGGTGGCGGCAAATCCGAACGCCAGTTGGCTGTGCTGGGGGAGGAACCCCAGGTGGCGGGCCAGGGCGGTGGCCGGCCATTGGCTGACGGGGTGGTGGTGGAGGCGCATGCCGTCGCGGGAACGGTTCAGGTCGCCGCTGATCCCTTTCAGCAGCGTGCTTTTCCCGGCGCCGTTAGGGCCCACGATGACGGTGAACTGGCCGGCGTACAGGTCAAGATGCGGCACCTGCAACAGGCAGCGGCCTCCGACCTCGTAATCAAACTGGCGGATCTCAAGCATGGCATTATCCGAAACGGCGCCGCTCTTTCAGCAGCAGGTAGAGGAAGAAGGGGGTGCCGATCAGGGCGGTCATCAGGCCGATGGGCAGCTCTGCCGGTGACACCAGGCGTCGCGCCCCCATATCGGCCAGCAGCAGCAACAACGCTCCCAGGGTGGCACTGAGGGGGATCACCCGGCGGTTATCGGGGCCGACTATCATCCGGGCCAGGTGGGGCACCACCAGGCCGATAAAGCCAATGGGTCCGCTGACCGCCACGGACAACCCGACGGCAAGGGCGGTGGTGGCCATCAGGCGAAGCTTGAAGCGCTGCACCGGAATGCCCATATGGCGCGCTTCCGCCTCACCAAGCAGCATGGCGTTAAGCTTGAGCGCATCGCGGGACAACATCAGCAACAACCCCAGGGTCGCGGCCAGCAGGGTGCCGATGCGGGTCCAGTCGCCGCCGGCCAGTGAGCCCATGGACCAGAGGCTCAGGTCACGCAACGCCTCGTCACTGGCGAGGTAGCTGAGCAAACCAAGCCCGGCGCCGGTAAGGGCGGCGATGGCGACACCCGCCAGCAGCATCAGGGCGACACTGGTGCCGCCGGGGCCGGTGGCCAGCCGGTACACCAGCAAGGTGGTGATCAGGCCACCGAGGAACGCGAACAGGGCCACCGGCGCCAGGCTGCCAAACAGCACCATGGCGATGGCGGCGCCCAGCGCCGCGCCGGAGGAGACCCCGATGATGCCGGGGTCGGCCAGGGGGTTGCGAAACAGCGATTGCATCACCGCGCCACACTGGGCCAGCAGTGCCCCCACCGCGAGTGCCAGCAGGGTGCGTGGCAGGCGCACCTGCTGGATCACCATCAGTTCCGGTTTGCTGAGGTTATCCGCCAGAGCCGGAAACAGCAGGCCGAGGCTGGCTTTGGCACTGGTGACGGCGGAGATCCCCATCGGACCCACGGTCATCGACATCGCCGAACACGCCACCAGCGCGGCCAGTAACAGGGGGCCCGTCAGCGGGGTTTTACTCACCGTTGGCCTCCCGGTTCAGGCCGGCTTGCGCCTCGGCCGCTAACCAGACTTGCAGGGCCTCAGCGGTGTCCAGACCACCCAGGCTGAGGCCTCCGATCATCGATTCGGCAGGCAGGGCATACACCCGGGCCGACGCGGGCAGGTGTGCCAGAAGCGGGTGTTGTGCGACAAGGTCCGGCGCCGCTTCACCGGGCATCTGCAGGGTCAGCAACGCCTCCGGCGCCAGCGCCAGGACCCCTTCTGCCGTGATGGAGCGATAGCCCTCAAAATCCGCCAGGTTGTGCGCGCCGGCCAAGGTCATCAGGGTGTCCGCCGGCGTACCTCTGCCGCCGAGGCGCAGGCCCCGGTCGCCGGAACTCATCAGGAACAGCACCCCGGGTTTGGTGGCGAGGGTGGCATTGTGGCGGGCCAGGGCGGTCAGCTGCTGCTCCACCCTGGCGATCAGCGCGTCTCCGTTGGCCTCGTGTGCCAGCAGCCGGGCCAGGGTACGGATGTGGGCCACCAGAGCGTCGCCGGTTTGTGGATTGGCCATCACGTGCACCGGAACCCCGGCCTGACGCAGGGTGGCCAGGGTCGAGGCGGGGCCGGCGGTGTCACCGGCCAGCACCTGATCCGGGTTCATCGCCAGGATCCCCTCGGCGGAGAGCTGGCGATGGTATCCAAGGCGGGGCAGGGCGGGATCCGCCGCAGTGCTGCTGACGTCAACCGCCACCAGCTGGTCGGCGGCGTCCAGCGCCACAACGATTTCGGTCAGGGCGGCGTTGACGCTGATCACCCGTTCCGCCGCCTGAAGCGGCAGGGCCAGGGCAGTGAGCAGAATAAGAGTACGGGTCATGAGGCAGGCTCCATCACAAATTGCACTTGGGTCAGGCCTTCGGCCTGCAACAGGGAAAACAGCTGGAGCACCGGCTCCAGCGGAACGGATTTGTCGCCGGCCACGACGATGGGTCGGTCGGTCAGGTCGGGCTGGCTCAGCAGCGCGGTTTTGAACTGGTCAAGGCTGGCAAACCCCGTTTGCTCCAGATGCCAGTGCGGCGCCTCGGCGGTCAGCGCCAGATGCAGAGGCGACGGCGGCGTCGGGTCGGGCGCACTCCGTGCGGCCTGTTGGGGCAGTTCCATCGACAACAGGTGCGTCACCGGGTTGGCGGTGAGCATCAGAAACACCAGCATGATGAAGATGATGTCGATAAGGGGGGTCAGGTCGGGGCCGCTCAGGGCCTCGTCGGCGGGCTGAACGCGGATCATGCTGCCGCCTTCGCCGCCACCGTAGGGGCGGTCGCGGTGGCGTTGCTGTTGCCCCGAGTCAGTTGCAGGTGGCACTGGTTGAGCATGTGTTCCAGCGCACCGAACTGGTGCTCGGTGAGCACCCCCAGCAGGTGGGCGGCGGCGATGGCCGGCAGGGCGATGGTCAGACCGGCGGCGGTGGTGCCCATCGCCAGTCCCAGCCCTTCGGCCAGCAGTGACGGGGTGGCCGGCCCGCCACTGGCGGCGAGGGTGTCGAACATGGTGATCAGGCCGATCACCGTCCCCAGCAAGCCCAGCAGCGGGGCGATAACGCCAATGGCGGTCAGCAGGCGTAAGTGGGTGTTGGCGTGACGGCGCCGGGCGGTCAGCCAGAGGCTGAGCAGGGCTTCCCTATCGGCCTTGGGGGTCGGCTGGTGGGTCAACAGCAGGCGCAATCCGTCGGCGGCCAGTCCCCGTCGCCCCTTAATGGCCTGATGCAGCGCCTCGGCGCTGAACGGCGTCACCTGTTTCAGCCAGCGATGACGCCCCGGCCAGAAGTGACACGCCAACGCCAGCCCCCGCTGCAGCATCAACAACAGCCCAAGGGCGGAGCAGGTCAGCAGGGGCCAGGTCATGACACCCAGTTTGGCGTGGAGCAGATCGAACAACATCGGAGGGGTCCTCGTGATCATCCATTGAGTTGAAAACGCACGGGCACCTGCACCCGGGATGCCGGGATGCCCGGCAGGGGAGCAAACTGCCACTGGGCAACCGCCGCCAGAGCACTGTCATCCAGTGCCGTCACACCGGAGCTGGTCAGTACCCGGATGGCGGTCTGGTTGCCCGCCGCATCCAGCTCCACCTCGATCCACACTTCGCCTTCCAACCCCCGCCGTTTGGCCGAACGGGGGTAGTGGGGCGGCACCGGGGGGGCCGTCAGGGCCGGTTCGCCCTGCAGCGGCGGTGCGGCGGCTTCGGCGTCGTCGCGGTCCGCCTGTTGCCGGGCATCCGGCGGCACGGCGGTGGGCATGGGCGTGGACACCGGGAAGGCCATCGCCTCGGGCACGGTGGCCGGCTTTGGCTCTATGGTGGGCTGGCGTTGCGGTTCCGGTAACGGTGTGGGTTCGGGCTTGGGTTGCGGCGTTGGCTCGGTGATGACCCTGTCCTGCGGTGGTGAGGGTGCCACCGTGTCCGCTGTTGGCGGGCGATGCGCGGCACGGACCAGCAGCGACACGGCCATGGGACTGAGGCTCACCAGACCCGGTTGGGTCTGGTAGGGCGTCGGCTGCGGCATCAGTAATGTCGCGTGCAGTGCCAGAGTGAGCAGCAAAGCTGGCCATAGCCAGGAGGTGTCGGTGTGCATGGCAAACCCGTTCGTGATCCCGTCGACAAAATCTGGGCAGAGTATGCGATCGCTCAAATGATATTGCAAATGAGATCGATTTCGATTTAGATCTGTTCACGAACTTACCCGGGCCGGTGCATCGTTGGCTCGACCTCAAGGAGATAAGACATTGCGTGATCTCTCGGCCGATGTGGCCCAAGCCCTGGCGCTCAATCCCGGCCTCTCCACCGCTCAGATGGCCCAGTCCCTGAACGTCAGTGAAGGGGCGGTGGTGGCGGCCCTGCCCGGCGGGATGAGCCAGCTCTTGCCCCTGTCCGCGCTGGACGACCTGATGGCTGACCTGCCCGAATGGGGACCGGTGACCACCATCCTGTTGGTTGGCGGCAGCGTGTTCGAATTCAAAGGGCCCTTCCCCAAGGGCAGGTACGGCCATGGCTATTACAACCTGATGGGCCAACACGGCTTTGAAGGCCATCTCAAGCTGGACAACGTCGGCGCTGTCCATCTGGTCAGCCGGGCACACCGGGGCCAGGAGAGCCACAGCTTTCAGTTTTTCAGCCACGACGGGGCACTGATCTTCAAGGTGTTTCTGGGCCGGGACCGCGCCCGTCAGCTGCTGCCTGAGCAGTTGGCCCGTTTCGCCCATTACCTTTCCCTGTGTCAAAGCGAGACCAACGAATCATGAGTGAACACGAGAAACAACAGCGCCTGGATTGCAAGCTGGCGCAAGAGGTCGCCGAGTTCAAAGCGGCGCGTCAGACCCTGCAACTGGCCACCAGCGATGAGCGGGGTGAGCCCCATGCCAGCTACTGCCCGTTTGCCTGGACGGAACAGGGGATCTGGGTGCTGGTGAGTGACCTGGCCAAGCACTGCCACAACCTCAAGCGGGAAGGGGTGGCCTCCATGATGCTGCTGGAGGATGAGTCGGAGTGCCGTCACCTGTTTGCCCGTCGCCGCCTGACGCTGGATGCCGGGGTGACCCTGATCCCGCGGGAGAGTGCCCGTTGGGCCCAGGGCATCGATGCGCTGCGGACACGGTTTGGCGAGATGGCGGACAACCTGGCCGGACTGTCTGATTTTCACCTGTTTCTTCTGGTGCCGGAGGAGGGGCGTTATGTGAAGGGTTTTGGCCAGGCCTTTGTGGTCAGAGGGGCAGAGCTCAACCGCTTTGAATGGATGCGTGAACAGGGGCACGGTGGGGCGATCAGCGACCCCGATGCGGCCTGAGCGTCATGCCGGAACCTGGCGTCTGAGTCCGGACGCTGATGTCGAGAAAACCGATGGAACCGCCTTAACTGGCGGTTTCCGTCGTCGAGAAAAACAGTTAAAAAACAAATAGATAAAAACAAATTAAAGCGGTTTACCTTTCTCCCTGAAGATCATATAAATGCAAATCATTCGCATTGGGTGGGTATGGAATCCCCACAAGACACTCAGGAGAAGCTCAACCATGAATCAGCCCTCTCAGGCCACCGGCCTGTTCCTGCTGGCGGTCGCCCCCGTCGTCGCCGCCGAGTCCGTTCCCGTGACGCAGTTTGATCAGATCGTCGTGTCCGCCAGCCGGGGAGAAGCCCAGAAGGCCCAGGATGTGCCCGCCAGCATGGTGGTGATCCCCGCGGAGAAGCTGGAAGCGGAGCAGGCCGCGTCGGTGGCGGACCTGGTGAAATACGAGCCAGGCGTCAGCGTGTCCGGCAATGGCCGCTTTGGTGCCAGCAGCATCAACATTCGCGGCATTGAAGGCAATCGGGTCAAGATCCTGCTGGATGGCGTTGACCAGCCCGGCGAGTACGACTCCGGCACCGAGTTTATGCGTGCCGGCCGGCACTTTGTCGATGTTGATACTCTCAAGCGGGTGGAGATCATCAAAAGCCCCGCATCCAGCCTGTACGGCTCCGACGCGCTGGGGGGCGTGGTGGCCTACACCACCCGGGACCCGGCGGATTACCTGGGGCCCAATGACGCCTTTGGTGGCAGCGCCAAACTGGCCTATCAGGGTGACAGCGAAACCTGGTCGGAAACCCTGGCGCTGGCCGGACGCCGCGGCGGATTGGAAGCGCTGCTGCAGTACACCCGCCGCGACGGCCATGAACGGGACAATCAGGGCAACGTGGGCGGCATTGGCGATGAGCGCACCCGGCCCAACCCCCTCGATGTCGGCTCCGACAGTCTGCTGGCCAAACTGATTTTCCGCGGCTGGGAGGGGCAGGAGATTGGCCTGGTGGCGGACCGCTATGCCGAACAGAGTCAGAGTGACCTGCTGTCCGAGAACGACGGCGAGCCAGGCGGGGAGGGGGTGGCCTACGCCAACCAGCGCGCCGATGACCGCGCCGACCGTCTGCGCCTTGGGCTGTACCAGCGCATCGAC
>CAZWED010000056.1:0-5195 GCA_964632645.1 uncultured Ferrimonas sp.
GGCTACCAATGCGCGGGCCTCGACATCAACCAGCCGATGCTGGATCGGGCCCAGGCCCGCTGCCCGGAAGCGTCATTTTCCGTGGATGACATGAGCCAGTTTTCCGTGGCAGCGCCGCTGGATTTGATCACCTGCTTTTTGTACTCCATCCACTACAACGACGGCATCGCCAAGCTGAAGGCATGCATCGCCAGTGCCTATCACGCTCTGGCGGATAACGGTGTGTTCTGCTTTAACGCCGTGGACAAAAGCAAAATCGACAACCGCTCCTCCATGCGCCATTGCGCCGACTTTGAGGGCAGCCAGTTCACCTTTGAATCCGGCTGGCATTACGGCGGTGAAGGGGAGAAGCAGGCACTGCGGCTGCACATCGAAAAACGGGATGGCGAGCTGGCCGAAATCTGGAGCGATCAGCACGCCATGGTGGCGGTGGACTTTATTCAGCTGAAAGCCCTGCTGGAGCCGTGGTTTGATACCCACATCTTTGAGCACGACTACCAAAAACTGTTGCCCTGGGACCAGCACTCCGGCAACGCCATCTTCGTCTGCGTCAAGCGCGACTTGTCGGCACAAGCCCCGGACGAACAGCTCGGTCAGGTCGCCTGATCGCACGTCCACCGCGCACCGTTCCAGTCCGACAAAAAAAACGGCAGCCCAGGCTGCCGTTATCCACTGTGGATGATTGGAGTGATGAATCTTCGCTCGCGCTGTGGTCAGCGCCTCAGTTGGCCTCTTTCGGGCCCAGGTACGCGGCCAGGCCTTTAAACCCGCCTTTGAGGATTTTCACGTTGTCGAAGCCGGCGTGGCGCAGGGCGGTGCCCAGTGCGGTGGCGCGGGCGCCGGATTTGCAGAACACCACCACCGGTTTGTCGGTGGGCAGCTTGGCCAGGTTCTCCGGCTTGAACACTTCGTTGGCCGGGATGTTCAGGCTCTGAGGCAGGGTCAGGCCAAACAGGGCCATCTCCGCTTCGGTGCGGATGTCCAGGGCCACCATATCCTTACCCGCTTTGACGGCATCCACGAACGCCGCCGGGCTCATCAGGCCGAGGTTTTTGCCGGCCGCGGCCCCTTCCACATTGGCAAACTGTTTCTGATAGCTCTGCGCCAGTGCGCTGTCATAGGCCATGGCGCCGCCACTCAGGCTGCAACCCAGCAGCATAACCAGAGAGATGGATTTCAGTTGCATCGTCGTTCCCTTGTATCGATTGGACGGCAACAGGTTAGGCGGGGCGACGGCTGGCCTCAATGGCGCCAGTTCACACTTTTCCGGGGCATGATCTCTCAAAACTCCTGAGTGGCAGGACCAGATAAGTGTCCCAAAAATCAGGGATTTTGTTGCATAAAAAACGGAATTACCGAAAATTACAGGTCAATTACTTGCCCGGTATAAAAAAACGACAGCGGGCGGTGAGCGGATTTTAGCGCTGAGGCTGGGTGGGGCAGCGGTGGCCGGGCAGTGAGCACGGCTGCACAACCGGGCGAGCTATCGCCAAACCGCAGCCGGGGGCGCAGGAGACATGGCGCCTTTTTCACCGCCTGGTCGCTTTGTAGGCGTTCACGTGAAGCTTATTCGGCTCCGACTTCAATTCCATGATCTGCCGTTGATAACCGTTCTCTTATCCAGAGTATGGTCACGTTTTCTTTTTCACCCCCGGTGATTTTTATCCGGGAATTCTGACCTTTATGGGCATTGCCCGAAGTTAAAGGGAGTTACACATGTCATCGAACAACGAGGCGCAATTGGGCCGCCGTCGATTCCTGAAAACCACCACCGGACTGGCCGTAGCCATGGCGTTGCCGACTCAGGCACTGGCCGCCCAGGACCTGGAGCACCTGAAGCGTCACGGCAACCCGTCCGACAAGCACTTCTGGCGCAAGGTGCAGAAGGAGTTCGTCCTCGCCAAGCGCACCACCTACATGAACATCGGCACCACCGGCTCCATGCCCCGCCGTGTTCTGGAAGGGTTCGACACCAACAACACCATCGTGGCCCGCGATCCTTGGGCGATGGAAGGCAAGTTCGGCGGCTTCGCGCACGTCGGTGACATGATTGAGGCCATTGCCCCGGGCTTTGGTGCCGACCCCCACGAAATCGTGCTGAGCCGCAACACCACCGATGGTCTCTGCTCCATCATCGGCGGCCTGCAGTTCGAGCCCGGTGACGTGGTGCTGACCACCCACCACGAGCACGTGGGCATGACCTCGCCTCTGCACGTGGCCAGCCAGCGCTACGGCGTTGAAGTGGTGGAGCTGGAGATCCCGGTCGACACCGGCGACAACCGCGTCACCGAAGAGGACTACATCCGCGTTTTTGCTGACGCTGTGGCCCTGTACGGTTCCCGCGTGCGCCTGATCGCCTTCTCCCACATCACCTACAAAACCGGTACCGTTCTGCCGGCCAAGCGCATCTGTAAAGAGGTGGCTGTGGCCAACGGCATCCCCTCCCTGGTGGACGGCGCCCACGGCATCGGCATGCTGGATCTCAACTTCCACGACATGGACTGCGACTTCTACGCCGGCCCGGGCCACAAGTGGCAGTGCGGACCGGGTGCCACCGGCATCCTGTACGTGCGCGACGAAGCCAAGCGCCTGCGTGAGTTCTGGTGGGATCGCCCCGAGCCGCTGCACCTGATCAACAGCTCCCTGGCGCCTGCCGCCATGGGCATCTGCCAGCGCATGCAGTACATCGGCAACGACCACTTCCCGGCCAAGCAGGCGCTGACCGATTCCTGCCTGATGTGGGATACTATCGGCCGCGATCGCATCGAATCCCGGGTGCGTGAACTGGGCAGCCGCTGCAAGCGTCAACTGGCGAGCGCCTTCCCCAACGGCAAGATCTACTCCCCGGACGTCGAAGGGCTGAACTGCGGCCTGACCAGCGTCAACCCGTTTGACGACCAAACCGACGGTGACCTGCTGCTGGCCTTCCGGGATCGACTGCGCGAAGAGTACGGCTACATCATCCGCACCACCGATTTCCGCCTGCGTAAGGACGACGTTGTCCCCACCTACGCCCTGCGGATCTCCACCCACCTGTTCCACGATGAACAGGATGTGGATGGCCTAGTGGCCGCCATGCGTCAGCTGTATCGCGACATGGCGTAAATCCTCAAGGGGCCCGCTCGGGCCCCTTTTGTCGGACCCTTTATGAGATCGATTTGGTTTATCCACCGGTGGCTGCTGGCGCTGGTGATCCTGCTGGTGCCTAGCGCCGGCGCGCAAGACCTGGAGCAGGTCAAACAGGCCGGGGTGCTGCGTCACCTTGGCGTTCCCTATGCCCACTTTGTGGCCAGTTATGACACCCCCGAAGGCAAGCGGGCGGAAGGGTTTGATGTGGAGCTGATGCAGGGGTTCGCCCGCTACATCGGCGTCGACTATCAGTACATCCCCACCACATGGCGCACCGCCTTTGGTCAGCTGACCGGCGTCGGCACCTGGCTGGAGAAGGGGGAGTTGATCATGGGCCCTCCGCAACCCATCGAGGGGGACGTGATCGCCAACGGCGTCACCATCCTGCCCTGGCGTGAACAGCTGGTGGCCTTCTCACGCCCCTACTTTCCCTCTGCCGTGTGGCTGGTGGCGCGCAGCGATTCCTCGATGAGCCCCATCGAGCCCAGCGGCGACCGCAGCCACGACATCGCCCTGGTGAAGCAGGCGATGGCGGATCGCACCGTACTGGCGATGAAGTATTCCTGCCTCGACCCGGACCTCTACCAACTGCACCGGACGCAGGCCCGGCTGGTGTTCCCCAAGCAGGAGCGGCAGCTTAACGAGATGGTTCCGGCGATCATGAACCGGGACGCGGAAAGCACCCTGCTGGATGTGGCGGACACGCTGATTGCACTGGAGAAGTGGCCCGGCGAGATCAAGGTGATCGGCCCAGTGTCCGAGCTGCAGCAGATGGGCGTGGCGTTTCGTAAGGAATCCCCGGCCCTGCGGGAAGCGTTCGATCGCTATCTGGATAAGATCCTGGCGGACGGCACCTATCAGGCGCTGGCTGAGAAGCACTTCCCCACGGTGTATTACTTCTTCCCCGAGTTTTTCGACAACCTGCAGTAGTTCACTATGTCTCTGTTTCGTCGGCCCAATTCACAGCTGGCCTTCCTGTTTGGCGGCCTGCTGTTGATCAGTTACCTGGTGCTTCTTTTGCTGGTGGCGCACGAGGGGCAAACCCGCCTCCGCGCCCATCAGGACAATGAGGTTTCCCTGCGGGTGAACAACTACGCCCGGGATTTGCAGTATTTCTTTGATAACAGCGAAGCGGAGCTGACCAGCCTGGCGGAGGACAAAACCCTCTACACCTTCTTCGCCAACCGGGCGCTGGGCATGTCCATGGCCTACGGCCTGGGGGCCAGCCTGCACAAGCTGTCGAGCCTGATGGACCAGTGCCGGCAAACCTACCTCAAAGAGGGGGAGCCGGTGTTCCAGCGCCTTATCCTGCTGGACCTGAACGGCCGGGTGATCGTCGATACCGGCCCCACCAGGCCCCAGTTCAACCGCCTGCCTCTGGCGGAGATGCAGCGTGCGTCGACGTCCGCCCGCCTCTGGGCCACTGTGGTGGATGGCCGGCTCTCCATCGTGCAGCTGGTGACGGTGCTGCGGCATGACCAGCCCCAGGCCACCCTGCTGGCGGAGCTCAATCCGGAGCAGATCCGCCGCTTGCTGGCCTCGCAGGAGCACGATTTTCAGGCCAGCCGGCTGGAGCTGATGACCCCCAAGGGCCCGCTGATCGCGTGGGACTCCTACGGCGAGCTGGACTTTATGGAGCCCAACAACCTGTACCAGAACATCCCGGTGCTCCATACCCCGTTCGAGATCCGCGGCTGGTTCCAGCCCATGAGCAACCGCGACCTGTTCACCTCCAACTGGTTTATCGCCGGCATCTCGCTGCTGGCCATTCCGGTGATGGTGGGGTTCTTCTTCCTGCTGCGCATCAACAACAACAACCTGGTGTTGCAGACCAAGGTCAGCCTCTCCAAGCAGCAACAGCTGCGCCTGTCGGAGCAGAACGAGCGGCTGCACCAGGAGGTGGTGAGGCGTCAGGAGTCCGAGCAGATGCTGGCGTACCAGGCCAGCCACGACACCCTCACCGGACTGGCCAACCGGCTGGCGGGCCAGCGGGCGCTGGAGCAGGCGATTGAGGAAGCGAGGGCGGTGAAAGGGCAAGTGCCGCTGATGTTCATCGACCTCGACAA
>CAZWED010000056.1:5205-13923 GCA_964632645.1 uncultured Ferrimonas sp.
TTTCTTGATATCGACCACTTCAAGCACATCAACGACACCCAGGGGCACCATTGCGGTGACCAACTGCTGGTGCAAAGCGCCCAGCGGCTGAGCCTGGCGGTGGGCGAGGCCAACACCGTGGCCCGGTTCGGTGGCGACGAGTTCCTGCTGATCCTCTCCCACCAGGGCGACCGGGAAGAGGCGCGCCGGCGGGCACAGACCCTGCTGCGGGTGTTTGATGCCCCCTTTAACGTGGAGGGGGAAACCTTCTACGTCACCACCAGCATCGGCATGGCGCTCTACCCGGAAGACGGGGTGGACGCCAAACAGCTGATCCAGCGCGCCGATGCCGCGCTGTACCGGGTCAAGGAGAAGGGGCGCAACGACTTCAGCTTCTACGACGAGGGCATCAACCAGATGGTGCAGCGTCGGATGCAGCTGGACGCCAAGCTGCGGGAAGCGATCGAGCGCAACCGGTTGCAGGTGCACTACCAGCCGATCCTCGATCTGGAGCAGAACCGCATCATCGGCTGCGAAGCCCTGGTGCGCTGGACCGATCCCAAGCTGGGGCCCATCTCACCGGCGGAGTTCATCCCGCTGGCGGAGCGCAACGGGCTGATCCACCGCATCTTTGAACAGGTGCTGTCCACCGCCAGTGCCGATGCGGCGCGCTGGCAGTCCCTGACCCCGCTGACTCTGGCGGTTAACGTCTCCAGTGCCCAGTTCCACCAGGGCAAGGCGTTGCAGGATTGCGTCCAGAAAGCGCTGACCCGGAGTGGCCTGCCGGCGCAACAACTGGTGGTGGAGGTGACCGAGAGCCTGCTGCTGGACAACCACAAGGACCTGCACAGCAAACTGCAGGCGCTGGTGGATCTGGGCGTGCGCCTGGCCATCGACGACTTCGGTACCGGCTACTCCGCCCTCAGTTACCTGCAGCGTTTCCCCTTCAGCGAGCTGAAGATCGACCGCTCCTTCCTGAGAAAACTGGACAGCGAAAACTCCGACCGTTGCCTGGTGGAGGCGATTCTGGCGATGGCCAAGGCGATGAGCCTGAACGTGGTGGCGGAGGGGATTGAGGGTCTGGAGCAGGCTCACTTCCTCAAGGCGCGCGGTTGCCAGTGCGGGCAGGGGTTCTACTACAGCCCGGCGCTGCCCGCCGAGGCGTTTGAGCCGCTGCTTCGGGCCGACATCGCCGGCACCGCCCCCTGGCAGGGGTTGGCGCTCACTACGTCGTAAAGCGCCTTACACCAAGGGTGGTGTGCGCCACCGCCTACTCCGTCTCAAACGCCAGGATCTGGTACGCCGGGGTTTCATAAGGGTGGGCCGCCTTCAGGGCGGCCACCACCTGCCGCTTCAGGCTCGCCGCAAACACCAGCTCCAGCTTCACCTCCGCCGTGGTGTGGAGCGTCCCCACCTGACCCAGAAAGGGCTGGCTGCCCGGCAAAGGCCGGTATTGCCCCTGCCCGTCGGTGACCCAGCAACACTGCTCATACTGGCCAATCCTGCCGGCTCCGGCCCCGAACAGCGCCGCCTTGACCGCCTCCAGATGGTCATGGGGGACGTAACACTCCAGCTTCTTCATGGTCATGGTTTGGGCCTCCTCTGCGGGGCGGAACCGGGCCGTCGATTCGGTAAAGACACCGAACCAATCGCCTTATGTTTGCCCCGATGTTGATGCGGTTATGGGGCAAATCATACCGCCGATCCCTCACCAATGATTCGGTGAATTTTTGTGCGAGGCGGGTCAATCAACCCACCTGCCAGTCGGGGTAAGTTGCGCCATGAGTTTTCCTCAGTGACGAGGACACGAACTCTATGGAGATGATGAATCATGAACAAAATCAATAATAAGCCACTATGGCTGCTGTTGGCGTCTGCAGTGGCGCTGGGCGTGACCGGCTGCTCCGGTGACGATGGAAAAGATGGCCAGGACGGCGCGCCTGGCACCCCGGGAACCCCGGGTGAAGATGGCAAGCCGGGGACGTCCGGGCTGCACATCGATATGGCGTCGGAAGCGGTTGCCCAGATCAGCGGCGCCAGCTACGCCGACGGCATCATTACCGTCGATTTCGACCTGGCCAACCGCCAGGGTGTGGGCCTGTTTGGCCTCAGTGGCGAGAACGCCGACCACGACTTCCGCTTCTCCCTGGCGCAGCTGGAGCAGGACGAAGCCGGCCAGCTGAAGCAGTGGATCTCCCTGCTGAACGAGGCCACCAACGACGCCGGTACCACCTTTGAGCAGGGGTTTGAAAAGCTCAAGGATTGCCCGGAGTGCCTGGTGGACCACGGCGATGGTACCTACACCTATACCTTCACCACCGATCTGAGCAGCTATGAAGATGCGGCCGGTGTGGCGTTCGATCCGGACCTGACCCAGCGCATCGCCATTGAGATGCAGTTTGAGTACGCCTCGGGCCATGAGTTGGCGGAGAACGCGCACTACGACTGGATCCCGGCCACCAATGCGCAGGAAGGCATTGAAACCCGCCAACTGGTGACCATGGAAACCCGCTACACCTGTCACCAGCCGGACAGCCTGAAGGCCCACGGTGGCCGTCGCCTCGATATGGAGAACTGCCAGTCCTGCCACAACGGCCTGGTGACCGACCCGAACGGCGTCTCCGTGGAACTGGGGCACATGATCCACGCCATTCACATGGGGCCGAACCGCGAAGGCGGTGATGGCAGCGGTAACGTCGTGCCCATGCCGTACACCGTACAGGGCTACCATGGCCCGCACGCGTTCGACTACCCGGCGTTCCCCACCAAGCCGTTTATGGATTGCACGGTTTGTCACGTGGCGGACGAAACGCTGGCGGACGGCGAACTGTGGATGGCCAACGCCAACTCCAACGCCTGTACCGGTTGTCACACCGACAGCCCGGCCCAGCATGGCACCTTCTCGGTGCCGGACACCATGGGTTGCGCGGATTGCCACGGCAACGTAGACCACACCCAGGCCAAGGCGCCCTACCAGGCCGCCAAGGGCTACAGCGTTGAGATCAGCAACGTTGCCGTTACCCCGGAAAACCGACTCACCTTCGACGTTGAAGTGCTGGACGACCAGGGCAACACCGTCACCGAAGCGGAGATCTATCAGCAGGGTTACTCCAACCCCTACATGGTGGTGAGCTGGGACATCGAGAAGGATTACCCGGCCCAGGAAGTGATCTCTGACGATGGCACCACCACCATCGGCACCACGTACGACCACCGTCGTTTCAGCCTGAAAGGGGATGGCTCCTCCGTCTACGACAACGGCGTCTTCCACGTCACCACCGAGAAGGTGAAGGGCAGCAAGACCTACGTGATGGACCTGCCCGCTGACATCGCCAGCCGCACCCTGGAGATCCTGCCGGTGCTGAAGGTGTGCTTCGAACCGCACAGCCAGGTGCGCACCGACTGCACCACCGAAGGCGCTTACCCGGCCTACGTGCAGACCGACGGCTATCGCACCGTACTGGGCGATCCGGAGGCCACCGTGGCCCAGCGCCGCGCCATCGTGGATGATGGCAAGTGCTTCGGCTGTCACAGCATGGAGTTCTACCACGACTCCAACGGCGTGAACTGCATCGCCTGCCACACCAACGACAAGACGCTGAAGAGCGACGCGGCGTCGGGCGGTCTGAAGTCCACCAGCTTCATGTACAAGGCGCACAAAGCGGCCGGCCACGACAATGGCCACGGCGGCAGCGGCACCCTGCTGAAGACCGACTGCATGACCTGCCACTCTGCCAACGAAGGCTGGGGCGGCCTGAGCTACGGCTTCCAGCTGGGTCGCAACGCCGGCCAGGCGCACGCCGTACCCGCCAAGATTGGTGATCCGGCAGCCGCCACCTGGTACGCCTCCTCCGACACCGCCGCCTGCATGAGCTGCCACCAGAAATACCTGTCTGATGCGGCCATGGCCCACATCCGTGGTAATGGCGGCTACTTTGGCGAAGTGAAGGACGACGCCAAAGCGGCTCAGGAAGCCTGTGCCACCTGTCACAGCCCTGAGGAAGTCATGGCACACCATGGTCATGAGCTGTAACTCAGCCTCCGGGGCGACCCGACGTCGCCCCTGCTGAGTCCCTGCAAATGGCAAAGGCACCCTCGGGTGCCTTTTTTTGTGCCGCCCTCCCGGATTCACTCCTTGACCCCGGGGCGGGCAAGAAGGTGTTGCTGCTGGATCGTATTCAACCCCAGTGCAGCACATGACCAGCAAGTAGCTGGAGGCGGTGCGCAAAGGGCCCGCTTTATTTTCTTAGGTGTTCCCCGGAAAATGCATCGATTCATCATAGGGATCCCATTCTGCTCATTTCTATTGGCAACCGGATAAAGTGATATGACATGTTCATAACTCATTGTCCGACGGAATTCTGTGGCAATGTCATGATCAAGCACTTTATTAAATTTGATAATGGAAGATTTTATGAAAGAGCTTAGTGTTCAACAGTTAACGCAAGTTCAAGGCGGAGTTCAATATTGTTACGAGGTTTATGTCTGGGCTGATGGGCCAAGGATTGTCTGTCGATATGCGATATGAGGATTGATAAATCCGCCAGGTCTTACAAGTTATATCATGAATATAGGCTCAGTCTGTGGCGGTGACAGGCTGAGCCTTTTTTGGGGGGGCGTAGTGAAGAAAATAATTATAATTATAGTTCTGAGTTTTAATGCGTATCCGGCTGAAGTGAATTGGAAAGATGGAGAGATATATTATGTTGGTGATATCGATCATGATGGCATCACAAAAGTAAAGCAGTTATTTGAAAAGGCGGATGTTAAGCCGAATGCCATAGTTATTACCAGTCCTGGTGGTTATATTGTTCATGGTTTGGATCTGGCAGAATGGATGCTCGACAATGAAATCAGTATCGAAGTGTCTGACTACTGTATATCATCTTGTGCAAACTATGTCTTTGCAGCAGGAAAAGAAAAACGACTTCGGAAAGACGCCATACTAGGATGGCATGGTGGCAGCGTCTCTTATCAAGGCGATGCAATGACACAGTCCCAGTTTATTCAGGTAGTAACGTTCTACAATCATTGTGACTTAAATCAATTGTCACCGTATCACTCTGAAAATATCTTTTTTTCACAACAGTCTGAGCGAGAATGCACTTTCTTTAGACGCATTGGCATAAATCCGATGCTGCTCTTCGCAGGGCAATGGCGCCGTCTTGGTCTGTACAAAACCCCGGCTCAATTCTGGAGCTATACGTTGGACAGCTTAAAGCAACTCGGACTGACCAATATCATTTTGGTCGATGATTTATGGGACCCTCCGGCTTCGGTTCCCGGCTTTACTATCCCTTACCTGACACGCTCACAAGTGGGGACAGCGATAAGGTACAGTTCAATGCCTTTGCTTTGATAGTATCGCGGGCTGACCGTATGGCCAGCCTGCGATAATGCCTCTTCCATAGTGCTATCGATTCAGAACCCTGTGGCGCAGCAGCATCAGCCAGATCAGGCTCAGGTTGCCGCTACTGCTGTCTTCGCCACTCGCACTCTCATTTTTCTCGCCCACCGTTGTTACACCATCTGTTTTGGCTCCCAATCTACCTATCGAACTAGAAAGCAGCCTGTGGTTGTGTTTTTTTTTGCCGCCCTCCCGGATTCACTCCTTGACCCCGGGGGCCATATCTCGATTCCGGAAATTTTCCGATAAGCAATTTACTCCCCTTTGAAACAGGAATTTAACGTCGCCCACCTTTTTGCATATTGGATTCCAAATCGGTGCCGACCCTGCGGGGGGATCATGGACAAGGGATTGGGGGCTTGGTTAAGTGGGCGTCGAACCGCCGGGTGTCCGGCAGGGTAGGGGGAATAAATACACCGTCATGATTTTGCAGGGAGACGACATGACAGAAAATAACGGGAGGAATTACAGTGCCTTGGAGTGCCTTCGCCCTTATGTATTGGTGAACCCGGGGGCGGGCAATAAAGTGAAGAAACGGCTCTGGGAGCTGACTCTGGAGGAGTGCCGCAAGCGGGCCCGGGTGTTCGAAACCAGCGATGGCGACGACCACCGCATCCTGACACTCAAGCTGGGCAAGAAGGTGTTGCCGCTGGATCGCATTCAACCCCAGTGCAGCCGCTTGCGGGTGCCCCGGGGTGAGGTGTTGCGGATGCGCGGCAAGCTGCTGGAAGCGGTACGCTCCGGTGCCTTTGATCAGGAGTTGCTGGCTGCGCGAGAGGCGCAGCGACGACGCTGACCCGTCAGAAAAATCAAAGCCGGCCACGAGGCCGGCTTTTTGCTGGGGCGCTTTAGTGAGGCGCGCCGCGCATCGCCGCAGCGGGCCAGCGTGGGGCCACCACGTCGCGGATAAAGGCGGCTTTCTCCGCTTCGAACCGGGCCATGTCCATGCCCACGGCGGCCTGGGCCGAGGCTTTGGAGCTGAGGTCCGGGTAGGCGACATCAGTCACCCCCAGTTGCTCGTTCAACAGGGACAGCTTGGCCCGGGCCATATTGGCCAGCTGGCGGGCGGTGGCCAGCAGGGCCAGCCCCTCGTCCGGGTTGTGGGCATGGATGCCGTGGGAGGCCACGGCAAAATCCCAGCGCCATTGGGCGTGGCGAATGTCCATGATGGGGCTGTCCATCTGCGCCCATTCGGCCCCGGCATCCCAGGCCGCCTTGGCTTCGTAATGGGCCTTGACCAGCAGCGATTCCACATCGTCCCGGGCCGCCTCGATCGCCGCCTTGTTTTGGGCCAGTGCGCTCTTCAGTGCCCCTTTGCTCTCGTGGCAGCTGGCGCAGGTCTGGTCGAAGTTGTCCAGAGCATGGCCGACGTTGTGGTCGCTGTAGCTGTGCCCCTCGGCGTTGACGCGTTTGGGCATGTGGCAGTCGATGCAGGTGGCGCCCGCCTGGGCGTGGGGGCCACGGCTCCAGGTCTCAAAGTCCGGGTGGCGGGCTTTGAGCATCGGGGTGCGCGAAATGGGGTGCAGCCACTCGTAAAAGCGCCGGGTGTCGTAGTAACGCTCGATTTCGTCGGCGGTGCTGCCGAAGATCCAGGGGATGTTCACCCGGTTGTGGGCTTCCGGCTGGAAATAGTAGGTGACGTGGCACTGGCCGCAGGTTTGCGCCCCCTGCATGGCGGGGCTCTGCTGCTCAAACGGCAGGTGGATCTTCTCCATCGCCTTTTGCGCATGGGGGCGGGCCAGGTGCAACGCGGCGCTGCCGCTCTGGTGGCAGTCGGCACAGCCGATGGTGTTGGCCATCTCCATCCCCTGGCTGGTGAACTGGCTGGCGGCAAACGCCTCCTCCCCCATTTCGGCCATCATGCGGGGGGCATCGGGGGTTTTGCAGGTCCAGCAGCTGGCGGAGTACCCCTTATCCTCCGGCCCACTCGGCGGGACACCGGTGCGCAGCGTGTGGGTCACGTCGGACACCGCGTAGCGATGGCCGCGCGGGGTGTTGTAGCCCTTGGCGAAACTGGAACCCGCCCACAGCACCACCATGGCGGGGCGACGGGCCAGCTCATCCTGCTGCTCGACGTCGTCCTCGGTGGTGAGCCAACTGGCGTACTGTTCCGGGAAAGGCGTTTGCCAGGGCGCGTTATCGGCGGGCTCCGGGGCGGGCGAACAGCCCAGCAGCCCGGCGCTCAGTATCAGGGGGAGGGTACGGTGCATGCGAGTCCTTATCGAGTCGGCATGAGGGATTAAGGTTGAGTGTATCAGCCTGGGCGGCCATCCAGGCGGGGGCGGCTCAGGATCCCGCTGTAGTGCCATAGGAACAGGCCAAAGGCGCCACACCACAGGGTGCCGGCAAGCCAGTGCCACAGCTCGGTGTGGGCCGGCAGCAGCAGGGGCAGCAGGGCACGGATCAGCGCGGCGCCCAGGATCATGACAAAGGCAGGCGCCATCCGGGGGCCCTCGTAGAGGTTGTGCCCGGTGTGCCCGAGGGAAACCCGGGCGATCATCGCCAGGCACATGCCGCCAATGGCGCCAACCGCGAGCAGGTGCAGCAGCTGCCGTTGGGCCACTTCACTGCCGCCGGTGAACGCCAGCCCCAGGAGGGTCAGGCCGATGCAGAGGTAGCTCAGGTGCAGCGACCACAGCAGCGGCTCCCGGCCGGTTTTCAGGGGATGCCAGCGGGCCTGGCGAACCAGTTGCAGCAGCCCGGCGAGCGCCAGCAGCCAGGGCCGGAGCGGGGGCGGCAGCAGGGCGAAAAGCGCGTCCAGTGCCAGCAGCGCCAGGGCGGCAAACAGGGTCCGGTCCAGTGCGTTTATCGGCTGTGCTTTGGGCAGTTTCAGGCGAACTGCCGTAAAGAAGGGCACCACCCGGCCACCGACAAAGGTGATCAGCAGCGCCATCCACCAGATCATCCCCTGCCAGAGCGTACTGGCCAGCACCATGTCGCGCTGGTACAGCGCCCAGTAGCTCAGCAGGTTAACCATGGCCGCGACGGTCAGCAGCAGGGGAAACGCCGCGTTGCGCCATTGGCGCACCCGGCCGATGCTCCAGCCCAATCGGGCCGCAGTGAGCAGCAGAAACCCGCTGTCCAGCAGGGCGGGCAGCCAGAGGGGGATGGCGGTGGGCAGCAAGAGCACGATGCGGGCCCCCAGCCACAGCGCAAACAATCCCGCCAGGGGCCAGCCCTTGAGGCCGGGTTGGCCGGTCCAGGTCTGGACCGCGGTCAGGGTGAACCCGGCCACGATCGCCATGGCAAAGCCGAACAGCATCTCGTGGGGATGCCACCAGAGCGGGATCACCGGGCTCCAGAAGGGGCGATCCAGCACGCTGGGGTAGTAC
>CAZWED010000057.1:0-13821 GCA_964632645.1 uncultured Ferrimonas sp.
ACATGCACATCTACAACTGGGACGAATGGTCCCAGAACACCATTCCGGTGCCGATGGTGGTCGGGCATGAGTACGTCGGTGAAGTGGTGGCGATGGGTCAGGAAGTTCGCGGCTTTGTCATTGGTGACCGCGTGTCCGGTGAAGGCCACATCACCTGTGGCCACTGCCGTAACTGCCGCGGTGGTCGCACCCACCTGTGCCGCAACACCATCGGTGTGGGCGTGAACCGCGAAGGCTCCTTCGCCGAGTATCTGGTGATCCCGGCGTTCAACGCTTTCAAGATCCCCGATGACATCTCCGACGATCTGGCCTCCATTTTCGACCCCTTCGGTAACGCGGTGCACACCGCGCTCTCCTTCGACCTGGTGGGTGAAGATGTGCTGATCACCGGTGCCGGCCCGATCGGCATCATGGCTGCCGCCGTGTGTAAGCACGTGGGCGCCCGTCACGTGGTGATCACCGACGTGAACGAATACCGCCTTGAGCTGGCCCGCAAGATGGGCGCGACCCGCGCGGTAAACGTCATGAACGAAAAGCTGGAAGACGTGATGGCGGAGCTGGGCATGACCGAGGGCTTCGACGTGGGCCTGGAGATGTCCGGTGTGCCGTCCGCGTTCAACAGCATGCTGTCCACCATGAACCACGGCGGCAAGATCGCCATGCTGGGCATTCCGCCTTCCAGCATGGGCATCGACTGGAACCAGGTGATCTTCAAAGGTCTGGTGATCAAGGGGATCTACGGCCGCGAAATGTTTGAAACCTGGTACAAAATGGCCAGCTTGCTGCAGTCCGGCCTGGACATCAGCCCCATCATCACTCACCGCTTCCCCATCGATGAGTTTCAGAAGGGCTTTGATGCCATGGGCTCCGGTCAGTCCGGCAAGGTGATCCTCAGCTGGGACTAAGCCTCTGACCTGAAATTAAAAAAGCGCTTCCGTTCGGAGGCGCTTTTTTTGTGATGTGGCTTTAACATCCGGTTGCCGTTGTGTAAAACTGCGCCATGGCCGGGAACCGAATGCCCCGGATGATGTTCCTAACAGCGAGACTGAGACTACCGGAACCGTGATGCGACGTTTAGCCCTGATTGTGATGCTGATTGTGTTCAGCCAGACCGCCTTGGCGGGTCTGGGGGAGCACCGTCCCCATCCGACCGGGCCGGCCGAGCACATTGAACTGGCGGATCACCAGCATCTCGAGCTTGCCGACAGCGACTCGGCGGAACATGAGGATCTTTGCCTGCATTGCCACTGCCATGGTGGCCAGAGCGGTCTCTGCCCCGAATTTGGATTCCCCCAGGGGATCGCCTCATCGGCCCAGTTTGACTGGCGAACCAGCTATCAGGCGCCACTGGCGCTGCTCCTCTCCCCCCCTCCCATCGTCTGACCCTGCCGACCTCAAACCAGGCGTTTTGCGCCTGAACTTTTGAATTTTGCAGGACAGACATCATGCACAACACGCTTCGTGCCGTGACGCTGGCGATGGGCATCGCATTGCCCATGCTGGCCACGGCCAATGGGCTCGATCCGCAATCGTCGGGCCAGATCCTGGCGCAGCTGAACAGCTTGCCCCGGATACAGATGGAGGCCGCGCGCCTCAAACAACAGCAGCTGGCGGTGACGTCGGCGGATCAGGCGCTCTATAACCCGGAGCTGGGACTGGACGTTGAAAACCTGGGCAGCGACGAGAGCGACGTCGAATACACCCTGTCGCTCAGCCAGGGCTATGACCGGGGCGACAAGCGGGGCCTGAAAACCCGGGAAGCGCAGCTCTCCGCCCAGATCGCGCTGGCGGAATACGCGCTGCTGAGGAACCAGCACCTGGCCGACCTGCTGGACGCCTGGGTCGAACTGGAGCTGGCCCGCCGGCTGGATGAGTTCAACGCCCAGGCACAGGCGCGCACCGGATCGATGCTGACACTGGCGGAACAGATGGTTGCCGTCGGGGAGATCGCCCCGCTGGACAAGCAGCTGCTTCAGCTTGAGCTGGCCCGCCTGACCCGCGACCGCCTCAACAGTCAGCAGGCGGTGATCCGCGCCGAAGCCGCCCTGCGGCAACTGGGGGGCGAGCCGTTGCGGCAACTGGCGCAGTCGCAGTCCCTCTCCCTTGGCGCCCTCCGGCCGCCGGCCGGGGATCGTGCTGCGCCGCTGCCGGCCCTGATGCCGGCCTATCTGGAGGTCAAGCGGGTTCGCGCCGCGTTTGCCCTGGCGCAACAGCAATCCAAAGCCGACCCAAGCCTTTCGCTGGGGGCCAAAACCGACGGGCAGGACCAGAGCCTCTCCCTCGGTGTTGCCATTCCCCTCAACCTGCGCAACCGCTACCAGGGTGAAATCGCCGAAGCCAACCAGGCGATCATCGTGGCAGAGCAGGCCTACCTGAATGCCGAGCGCGAGCTCACCATCGAACTGGATGCCCTCAACGAGACGCTGACGCTGCTTGAGCAGGGCCAGCGCCAGTGGCAGCAGCTGGCCAGCACCCCGCTGCGGGAGAGTCAGAACCTGCTGGAGCGCCAGTGGCGGGGGGGCGAAATTGCCACCGCCAACTACCTGCAATCCCAGCAGCAACTGACCGACACCCGCGCCAGTGGCGCCGAACTGGAAGCGGCACAACGCCGGGCCTGGCTGGCCCTGATGGCCGCCCGCGGCGAACTGGAAAGCTGGCTCAGCCAGCGTGCGCAAACCACACCGATTGAGGGATAACCATGAGCAAACGCATCACTCCCATCGCCCTCGCGGTGATGACCCTGTTGACCCCCGCTGGCCTGGCATGGGCCGGTGACGACCACCTGCACGGCGAAGGCCAACACGCTGAAGAGACCGCCACCCGACACATGGAGGTTGACGACCATCGTCACGATGACGCCGGCGGCGACACCCACGCCGGGGAAGCGGCCGATGCCCACAGCGACCCCAATGATCACGACGAGGAGGAAGCCACCCTGTCGCTGGATGCGGCCCAGCGTGCCATTGCCGGCATTCACGCCATGACCCTCCAGCCCAGCGAGTTTCGTTTCGAGGGACGCGCCCCGGCACAGTTGGTGGCGGATCCCGCCCGCACGTTGCAAATCACCCTGCCGGTCAGTGTCCGCATTACCGAACGCCTGGTGAACGCCGGCACTGAAGTGCGGGTGGGGCAGCCGCTGTTTACGCTGGCGTCCAGCGAGATTGCGGCGGCGCAGGGCGAGTACCTGCTGGCGCTGGCCGAGTGGCAGCGGGTTGAGCAGCTGGGTGCCCAGGCGGTGTCTGCCAGCCGCTTTCAGCAGGCGCGCATCGACGTGCAAACCCGCCGTCTGGATCTGGTGGCCATGGGCATGAGCGCCGGGCAGATCCAGGCGCTGTCCGATCCCAAGGCACAACTGGGGGGCTTTACCTACCTGGCCCCCATTGCCGGCACAGTGCAGCAGGACAACCTGGTGCTGGGGCTCAACCTGGACGCCAACGCGCTGCTGATGCAGCTGGCGGACGAATCCCAACTGTGGCTGGAGGCCCAGGTGGCGCCCAGCCTGATCGGGCAGGTCCGGCTGGGGATAGGGCGGTGGTGGAGGCCAACGGCCTGCGATTCAACGCCGAAGTGATCGGCCGGGACCATCAACTGGACCCGCAGACCCGCACTGAAACTGTCCGCCTGCGCGTCGACAACCCGGAACACCGCCTGCACGTCGGTGAGTTTGCCACCGCCTATTTTGCCCGCAGCCAGCACCACGGCCTGGTTCTGCCGGACAGTGCCCTGGTGCGGCTCGGTGACGGCGACTGGGCGGTGTTTGTGCAGGATGGCGAGCACTTCGAGGCGGTAGAGGTGCAGGTGTTGCGCAGCCAGCGCGGCCAGAATCTGGTGTCGGGCCTGGAGCCCGGTCAACAGGTGGTGGTGGAGGGGGCGTTCTTCCTCATCTCGGAGCAGGCCAAGGCCGGCTTCGATGTGCACAACCATTGAGGGGGCCCCATGCTGGACAAACTGACAAGCTGGGCGGTCGATAACCGCCTGTTTGTGCTGCTGGCCCTGCTGGCAGCCCTGACCGGAGCCGTGTTGCTGTTGCCGCGACTGGCCCTGGACGCGTTTCCCGACGTCACCAATGTGCAGGTGGACATCAATACCGCCGCGTCGGGACTGGCGGCGGAGGAGGTGGAGCAACTGATCACCTACCCGCTGGAATCCGCCATGTACTCCCTGCCCGGGGTGACCCAGGTGCGCTCCCTGTCGCGCACCGGATTCTCCATGGTGACCGTGGTGTTCGAGGAGGGCACCGACGTCTACTTTGCCCGCCAGCTGGTGCAGGGGCAGCTGCAGGAGGCGCGGGAGGCGATCCCCGATGGTGTGGGCACGCCGGAGATGGGGCCGAACACGTCGGGGCTGGGTCAGGTGTACCAATACCTGCTGCGGGCGGAGCCGGGCAGCGGCTATGACGTGATGATGCTGCGCAGCCTCAACGACACCCTGGTCAAGCGGATGCTGATGCCGGTGGATGGCGTGACGGAAGTGCTCTCCTTTGGCGGCGAAGTGCGCCAGTACCAGGTGCGGGTCGATCCGGACAAGTTGCTGGCCTATGGCCTGGAACTGGCCACTCTGACCGAGGCGTTGGAAGCCAATAACCGCAATACCGGCGGCTGGTTTATGCCCCGTGGGCAGGAGCAGTTTGTGGTGCGCGGGTACGGTTTTATCCCCGCGGGTGAGGCGGGGCTGGAGGCGATCCGCCAGTTGCCGCTGACCACCCTGAACGGCACGCCGGTCACCGTGGAACAGGTGGCGGAAGTGGGCTTCGGTGCCGAGTTGCGCGTGGGCGCGGTGTCGATGACCCGGCGCGCGGACAATGGCTCGGTTGACGCGCTCGGTGAGGTGGTGTCCGGCGTGGTCCTGAAGCGGATGGGGGCTAACACCAAGATCACCATCGACGACATCAAGCGCCGCCTGCCGCAGATCCGTTCCGCCCTGCCGGACGGCGTGGTGCTGGAGCCCTACTACGATAACGCCGATCTTGTCGCCAAGGCGGTCACCACCGTACGGGATGCCCTGGCCATCGCCTTCGTCCTGATCGTGGTGATCCTGGCCCTGTTCCTGCTTAACCTGCGGGCCACCACGCTGGTGCTGCTGTCGATCCCGATCGCCATCGGCCTGGCGCTGATGGTGATGGCTTACCTGGGGCTCTCCGCCAACCTGATGTCCCTGGGCGGGCTGGCGGTGGCCATCGGCATGCTGGTGGATGGCTCGGTGGTGATGGTGGAGAACGTCTTCAAGCACCTTAACGACCGCCAGGGCAGCAGCCGCGAACGGATCAAGCTGGCGGCCCGGGAGGTGGCGCGACCGGTGTTCTTTGCCACCGGCATCATCATTCTGGTGTTCGCCCCGCTGTTCACCCTTGAGGGGGTGGAGGGCAAGCTGTTTCAGCCGATGGCGGTCAGCATCATCCTGGCCATGGTGGCGGCCCTGATCACCGCTCTGGTGGTGGTGCCGGCGCTGGCTTCCTACCTGTTCCCCGAGGGCGTCAAATCGCGCCCCAGCCCGATCCTGGCGCCGATTGAGCGGGGCTACCGGGCGCTGCTGGCACCGGTGATCACCAAGCCGAAGTCGGTGCTGGTGGCGGCGGGCCTGCTGCTGGTGATGACGATGCTGGTGATCCCCCGGCTGGGCACCGAATTTGTGCCTGAGCTGGAGGAGGGCACCATCAACATCCGGGTGACCCTGGCGCCCACCGCCAGTCTCGACACCTCCCTGCAGGTGGCCCCCAAACTGGAGGCGATCCTGCTGCAGTTCCCGGAGGTGGAATACGCCTTGTCGCGCATTGGCGCGGCGGAGCTGGGCGGGGATCCGGAGCCGATCAACAACATCGAGATTTACGTTGGCCTCAAGCCGGTATCGGAGTGGACCTCGGCGCCGGACCGTTTTGCCCTGCAGGCGTTGATGGAGGAGCAGCTGTCGATCCACCCCGGCCTGCTGTTCACCTTCTCCCAGCCCATTGCCACCCGGGTGGATGAACTGCTGTCCGGCGTGCGTGCCCAGCTGGCGATCAAGCTGTTTGGGCCCGACCTCGACGTGCTGTCGGAAAAGGGCGCCGAGATCGAGGCGCTGGTTAAGACGGTGCCCGGGGCGACCGATGTGGCCCTGGAGCAGATCAGCGGCGAACTGCAGCTGGTGGTGCGGCCCGACCGGGCGGCGCTGGCCCGCTATGGCATGACGGTGGACCAGGTGCTTCAGCTGGTGTCGGACGGCATCGGTGGGGTCACCGCCGGCCAGGTGATCGATGGCAACGCCCGCTACGACATCCTGGTGCGCTATCAGGCCGACTATCGCTCCAATCCCGATGTGCTGGCCAACCTCGTATTGCGCAGCCCGGACGGGGCGCTGGTGCGCCTTGGTGACGTGGCCACCATTGCGATGGAGTCGGCGCCGCCCAACATCCGGCGCGACGACGTGCAACGCCGGGTGGTGGTGCAGGCCAACGTGGTGGGCCGGGATATGGGCTCCGTGGTGGCGGAGATCTACGACCGCATCGGCAGCCAGGCCGAGCTGCCGGCGGGCTACGCGGTGCAGATTGGCGGGCAGTATGAAAGCCAGCTTCGGGCCCAGCAGCGGTTGGCGCTGGTGGTGCCGATCTCCGTGGGCCTGATCGCTCTGTTGCTCTACTTCGCCTTCGGCTCGGTGCGACAGGCGGTGCTGGTGATGGCCAACGTGCCGCTGGCGCTGATCGGCGGGGTGATGAGCCTGTGGCTGACCGGCACCTACCTGTCGGTGCCGTCCTCCATCGGTTTCATCACGCTGTTTGGCGTGGCGGTGCTGAACGGCGTGGTGCTGGTGGACGCCATCAACCAACGTCTGGCGGGGGGAGAGCCCCTTGAGTCGGCGGTGTTTGAAGGCGCGATCAGCCGCTTGCGGCCGGTGCTGATGACGGCGCTGACCTCGGCTCTGGGGCTGATCCCGGTGCTGCTCTCCACCGGCGTGGGGGCGGAGGTGCAGCGGCCGCTGGCGATGGTGATCATCGGCGGTCTGCTCACCTCCACGGCGCTGACGTTGCTGGTGCTGCCCACCCTGTATCGACGCTTCCCTCCGCTTTTGAAGGGCGCGTCAACCGTTTAGGAGCGGCGGGGGCCGGGTAATGCCTAACCCCCCGGCTCTCTTTGGTCTCCAGCCCCCGGGGGTTTCTCCGGGGGCCTTTTCTCTCCCGCCTACGCCACTGCCCACCCGGATCCTGAACCACCGCTGACCTGACCGCCGCTTGCTCCGGCCGATCGGACGCCCGAATTTGGTGCTGAGAGGTGGAGCCAGTACACTGAAACCTCGTTGTTGATAGGAATCACTATGAGTCAGTACCAGTGTCTTCCCCTGGCCCGGTTTGAGCTTCTGGCTGCCGAACAGCCCGTTCAGATCGTGGATATCCGGGACCCGAATGCCTTTGCCGCAGGCCACATCCCCGGTGCCCTCCACCTGCATAACGGCAACCTGGCGGAGTTCATTCTCAATGCCGAGTTTGATCAGCCCCTGGTGGTGTGTTGCTACCACGGCATCTCCAGCCAGTCGGCCGCCGCCTATCTGGCGGAGCAGGGCTTTGAAGAGGTGTACAGCCTGGATGGCGGCTACGAAGGCTACGCCCGTGCCAAAGGGTTGATGACGCCATGATGGAAGTGGGCGTACTGGGGGATCCGAGGGCCGCGCAGGCCCTGGTGGATTACCTGAAAAGCCAGGGCGTCAGCGCCCACCTCCAGGGAGCCGAGGATGGCTATGCGGTGATGGTGAATGCGGAGCATTACCACCGTGGCCGCGAAGAGTTTGAGCGCTTTGTCGCCGACCCCTACAACAAACGCTACATGGCCGCCTCCTGGCAATCCGGCGATGCCCGGGTGCGCTTTCAGTACGCCGGAGCGGGCAGCCTGTGGCGCAGCTTTCTTTCCGGGGCGGGGCCGCTGACGCTCTCCCTGCTGGTGCTGATCGCTCTGATCTGGCTGTTCTGGAACCTGGGTTACGACCAATGGATCTTTGGCTGGACCCACTTCTATCCCAGCTGGGAGGTGATGGGGGACGGGCAGTGGTGGCGCTTCTTTACGCCGTCGCTGATCCACTTCTCCGCCATGCACGTCATCTTCAACCTGCTGTGGTGGTGGTATCTCGGTGGTCGCATTGAGCGGGTGCGGGGCACCGCAACGCTGGCGATATTGCTGCTGGTGGCGGGGACGCTGCCCAACCTGGCGCAGTTTGCCTTCTCCGGGCCCAATTTTGGCGGCCTGTCCGGCGTGGTATACGCGTTGGTGGGCTACTGCTGGATCACCGGACGGCTCGATCCCCGCTCCCCCCTGGCGCTGCCGCCCGCCTACGTCGGCTTCCTGCTGCTTTGGCTGGTGCTGGGCTTTACCGGCTTTATGAACATGGCCAACGCGGCGCACCTTGGCGGACTGCTGGTGGGGGTGGCGCAAGCCCTCATTGATGGCCGCCGCCGCTAACGACAACGCCCGGGCTCAGCCCGGGCGTTTTGCGTCAGTCGTACAGGTAGCGGGTAAACAGCAGATTGGCCACCAGAGGCTGGCCCAACTCCTGGGTCAGCAGCGCATTGACGGTGTCAAAGCAGTCCCGGCGGATCGCTTCGCGGCCACTGAGTGACTTGATCTTCTCTTCCGGTTGCTGGCCCAGGATCTCAACGATGGTGGCGCGGATCAGGGGCGCGTGGTGCTCGACCAACTCAATGGTGTCGGCGTCCTTCAGCATCAGCTCGACGCTGACCCGGACAAAGCCCAGGCGCTTTCGGTTGGAGACGTAGTTGGTGACGATCTCGGGTTCAAGGCCATAGTAGCCGTAGTTATCGTGAGCGATGGCCGGCGCTTCCTGCGCGGCCATTACGGATCCCATGGTCAGCATGGCACCCAGCATCAGTATCCATCTTACTGTTTTCATTGTGGCATTCTGCATCGACTTACTGCGGCCTATAGTAGCGCAATTTTGTCTTTATCGGGCCATCTTGGTTTGTCCGTGGTTTTTGCTAGTATGGGCGCGAGATACCGCCACAGGAGCCCCAGATGCAGGCCCTTACTGCCGATGTAGCGCAGCCGCTTCCACCGGCCCTGGCCAGTTGGTTGCAGGACAAAAACTCCCTGACCCTCAGGTTAAAGACCCAGTGCCGTCGCTTTGACGTGCAGCGACTGGGGGAGTGGCGTGAGCTGGCGGAATCCGACGGTCCCGGCTGGCGGACGGGTGAACCGCTCTGGCACCGGGAGGTGTTGCTGCTGCTGGACGGGGTGCCCTGGGTGTATGCCCTGACGGAAGTGCCCCTGGCCACCTTCGCCGCCGGCGACATCGATTTTCAGGGTCTGGGCGAGCGCCCCCTGGGTGAACTGCTGTTCAGCAGTGAGGGATTGAGCCGGGGGCAACTGTTGATCACCCGTCACGATGAGCACAGCCGCGCCGGTCAGGTTGCGCAGGAACTGGGCCAGGCTTTCGAACACCCGCTGTGGGGACGAAGCCGCCAGTTTACCCTGTCCGGACGCCCACTTAGGGTCAACGAAATCTTCCTGCCTGCGGCCGAGCAGGCGCTGACCGCCTGAAGCTATCCTCTTGAGTTCAATCTGAAAACCCTCCTCCAGGAGGAGAGTTTTCGCAGAGGATTGTTTTCCGTGATCCTCGCCTCGTTGCCGGCTTTCGGCATTGGCAACGGGTGAACTTTCCGTCACACTATCGGTCAAGATGGACATGAAACTTATGCCGATGCGACTGCTCAGTACTCTTATGCTGATTGTCGCCCTGATCAGTCAGGGTGCGGTTGCTCGTGTCCATTTGATGCCGGAGATGACCCCTGCCGAAATGAGCGCCATGCACGCGCATCATGAAGGCATGTCTCACGCTTCCGCCTCCGAGCCGATGACCCACTGCATGGCGCCGCCTGCGCAATCCCACGATTGCTGTGAACCGGTCGTGCAACAAGATTGCCATGATGCCAGCACCCCCTGTAATGGTGAGTGCGGCATGTGCAAAGTGTTCAGCCCCGCTGGCGTCGCCCTGCTGACTGCGGCGATGCAACCGTGGCAACCCTCCCCTGAGCGCGCCCTGCCTCAGCCCAAGTTTTTCCACTCTGTGGCTCTGTCTCAGGACAGCAAGCCGCCCATAGCCTGATCACCCATTCATACCCGCGATCCCAGACGACTTTGACACCCGTCTGAGCAATACCGATCCCCGCTTTCCCCGCGAGGACGCGGGGATCACCGGCCATTAAGGCCAACAATGAATGAATTTGGAGTGATCCATGCACAAACTGTATTCCCGTGCCGTGGCGGTATTCGCCCTGGCCCTTTCTCTGACCGTATCTCCCCTGGCTCTGGCCAACATGGGGCATCATGGCGATCACGCCGCACACCAGGCGCAAGAGGCGCAGCATTGCCCTCATGGCAAGCAGGAAGGCGAGCGCAAAGGCTGCTGTGGCCAGGCCAAAGGCGAGTCCTGCCCCCACGCCGGTAAGGGCCATGCTGCCCACCAGGGCGACACCCACGCCTGCCCGATGCACCCGAAGGTGACCGGTGTGGCCGGTGACGACTGCCCGAAATGTGGCATGAAGCTGGAGCCGGTGGCACAGGCGGACACCCACGTGTGCCCGATGCACCCGAAGGTCACCGGTGTGGCCGGTGACGACTGCCCGAAATGTGGCATGAAGCTGGAGCCGGTGGCGCAGGCAGACACCCACGTGTGTCCGATGCACCCGAAGGTGACCGGTGTGGCCGGTGACGATTGCCCGAAGTGCGGCATGAAGCTGGAACCTAAGCGCGGCCAGGGCGCTCACGCCCACCACGCCAGCCACTAAGCAGGAGGGAGTCTGTCATGTGCGATAAGTGCTCATGTGGCGGCCAGGACCGCCAAACCAAGCGGAAAACCCGGGTTGCGACTGCCATCGTGGTGGCGCTGGCCCTGACGCCGGTGATCTGGACCCTGGCTCACGCCGCGCCGGGACAGGCTCCCCAGGTGACTCAAGCCACCGCGGAAGCGGTGGCCCACACCCACGCCTGCCCGATGCACCCGGAGCAGACCGGTGTTGAGGGCGATCGTTGCCCCATCTGCAACATGTTCCTCACCGAGGTGGAGGGCGACGGCCACGCCGATCACGGCGCCGCCACCCACACCCATGCCTGCCCGATGCACCCGGAAGAAACCGGTGTGGCGGGCGATCGTTGTTCCATCTGCAACATGTTCCTCACCGAGATGGAGGAGGAAGAGGAGGCGGATCCCCACGCGGGACACGCCGTGAAACTGGACCCGCTGCCGCCGGCCCCGGCGCTGGAGCAAGCGACCAGCGGTGGCGAAGCCACCATCAAATACGTGTGCCCCATGCACCCGCAAATCGTCTCTGATGAGCCCGGAACCTGCCCGATTTGTGGCATGAATCTGGAGAAGGTGACCATGGGCGCGGCCAGTGAAGAGGTGGTCGTGGGCGTGTCCGGCGGCCTGCAGCAGGCCCTCGGTGTGCGCACCGAAACCGTCGAGCGCGGCACCCTGTGGCGCTACGTCAAAACCCTCGGCACTGTGCAGTACAACGAGGACGCCATCTCCCACATCCACACCCGGGTTACCGGCTGGGTGGAGAAGCTGGCGGTCAACTCCGTTGGCCAGCAGGTGGAGAAAGGGCAGCTGCTGTACGAGCTGTATTCGCCGGAACTGGTGAACGCCCAGGACGACTACCTGCAGGCGCTGGATTACCTGGGGCAGGACCCGGTCCGGGGCAAGGAGCTGCTGCGCAAAGCCAAGTTGCGCCTGGAGCTGCTGGGCATCGGTGCTGAGGTGATCAACCGTCTGGAGAAGACCCGCCAGAGCCTCTACCGGGTGCCGTTCTACGCGCCTCACAGTGGGGTGGTCAGTGCCCTGGACATCCGTGACGGCATGTACATTGAGCCGGGCAAAACCCAGATTGAGCTGGTCGACCTGTCCACCGTGTGGGTCATCGCGGACGTCTTTGAAAACGAGCAGAGCTGGCTGGAAGTCGGCCGCCCGGCGGACGTCACCGCGGCAGCCCAGGGCCTGTTCGGCATTGAGGGCGAAATCGATTACATCTACCCGGAACTGGATCCGGTCACCCGCTCGCTGCAGGTTCGGGTCAAATTGCCGAACCCCGAAAACCGTCCCGGTGGCCAGCTTCGTCCTGGCTCTCTGGTGGACGTGGAACTCTACGGCGGCCCCCGTCGCGGCCTGCTGACCGTGCCGTCAGAAGCGCTGATCCTCACCGGCCGGGAGAACCGGGTGGTGGTGCAGCGCAGCGACAACAGCTTTACCTCAGTGCCGGTGCGTCTGGGCATGATGAGCCAGGGCAAGGTGGAGATCCTGGAGGGGCTGAACGAAGGCGATAAGGTGGTGGTCTCCGGCCAGTTCCTGATCGACTCCGAAGCCAGCATTCAGGGCAGCCTGCGGCGCATGAGCCAGCCGGCTGCCGACGCCCACAGCGGCCATCAGCACTAACAGGAGGCGACGATGCTAGAGAAAATCATCAGCGCTTCCCTGCGTCAGCGGGCGATGGTGCTGGTCATCACTGCCGTGCTGGCCATCTACGGCTGGCAGGCAATGCGCACCACGCCGCTGGATGCCCTGCCGGACCTGTCCGACGTGCAGGTGATCATCAAGACCGCCTACCCGGGGCAGGCGCCCCAGCTGGTGGAAGATCAGATCACCTACCCGCTCTCCACCGCCATGCTGGCGGTGCCGGGGGCGCAGACGGTGCGCGGCTTCTCCATGTTTGGTGACAGCTTCGTGTACGTCATTTTCGAGGACGGCACCGACATCTACTGGGCCCGCTCCCGGGTGCTGGAGTACCTGTCACAGATCCAGGGGCAG
Organism: uncultured Ferrimonas sp.; assembly: GCA_964632645.1. Classification (GTDB taxonomy): domain Bacteria; phylum Pseudomonadota; class Gammaproteobacteria; order Enterobacterales; family Shewanellaceae; genus Ferrimonas. The sequence goes on from CAZWED010000057.1 coordinate 12,778, forward strand.
TTGCCGCCAGGGGTGACCCCGTCACTGGGGCCGGACGCGTCCGGCGTGGGCTGGGTGTTCCAGTACGCGCTGGTGGATCGCACCGGTCAGCAGGACCTGGCCCAACTGCGCTCACTGCAGGACTGGTTCATCAAGCTGGAACTGCAGAGTGTGGCCGGGGTGTCGGAAGTGGCGACCGTCGGTGGCATGGAGAAGGCCTACCAGATCGTGGTGGACCCCCACAAACTGGCGCTTTACCAGCTTGACCTGATGGCGGTGAAACAGGCTCTGGATAACGCCAACGCCTCCGTCGGTGGCTCGGTGATCGAGATGGCCGAAGCGGAGTACATGATCACCGCGTCCGGCTATCGCCAGACCCTGAAAGATTTTGAGGAGATCCCGCTGGGGATCGTCTCCGAGTCCGGCACGCCGGTATTGATGAAAGACGTGGCCCAGCTCCGGACCGGCCCGGCCGCGCGCCGTGGTATTGCCGAACTGGACGGGCAGGGTGAAGTGGTCGGCGGCATCGTGGTGATGCGTTACGGCGAGAACGCCCTGGCCACCATCGATAACGTCAAAGCCAAGCTGCAGGAGATCGAATCCGGTCTGCCTGAAGGGGTGGAGCTGGTGATCACCTACGATCGCTCCCAGCTGATCCTCAACGCCGTGGACAACCTCAAGCACAAAGTGGTTGAGGAGATGGTGGTGGTGGCGCTGGTGTGCCTGGTGTTCCTGCTGCACGCCCGCTCTACCCTGGTGGCGGTGATCACCCTGCCGCTGTCGATCCTGGCCAGCTTTATCGTCATGGGCTGGATGGGGGTTAACGCCAACATCATGAGCCTGGGGGGGATCGCCATCGCCATCGGCGCGGTGGTGGACGCCGCCATTGTGATGGTGGAGAACGCCCACAAGCATCTTGAACACTATCGCGAGGAGCATGGCAGTGCGCCGGAAGGGCCGGCCCATTGGCAGCTGATCAAAGAGTCCGCTGTCGAAGTGGGGCCGGCGCTGTTCTTCAGCCTGTTGATCATCACCCTGAGCTTTATCCCGGTGTTTGCCCTGGAG
>CAZWED010000058.1:0-9403 GCA_964632645.1 uncultured Ferrimonas sp.
GGGGCGGCCCTCGAGCTGCTGCGCTTCAACCACCCCTTCTACAGCTTCGACGTGCCTGTGGTACTGGGTGATCACGTCACCCTGGATGCCGGTACCGGCGCCGTTCACACAGCTCCGGGCCATGGTCAGGAAGACTTCGTGGTCGGCCAGAAATACGGTCTGGAAGTGGCCAACCCGGTGGGCAGCAACGGCGTCTACCTGCCGGATACCGAACTGTTTGCCGGCCAGCACGTATTCAAGGCCAATGCGGCCGTGGTCGAGGTGCTGACCGAGCGCGGCGCCCTGCTGCATCACAAGGTATTCAACCACTCCTACCCGCACTGCTGGCGCCACAAGACCCCCATCATCTTCCGTGCCACCCCGCAGTGGTTCATCTCCATGGATCAGGCCGGCCTGCGCAGCCGCTCCCTGCAGGAGATCGAGCAGGTGAAATGGGTACCGGAATGGGGTCAGGCCCGCATCCAGACCATGGTGGAAAATCGCCCGGACTGGTGCATCTCCCGTCAGCGCACCTGGGGTGTGCCGATCGCCCTGTTCGTACACAACGAAACTCAGGCCCTGCATCCGCGCAGCGTTGAGCTGATGGAAGCCGTAGCCCAGCGTGTCGAGCAAGGGGGCATTCAGGCCTGGTGGGATCTGGACGCCGCTGAACTGCTGGGTGATGAGGCTGAGCACTACAGCAAGGTACTGGACACCCTGGACGTGTGGTTTGACTCCGGTGTGACGCACCACGCGGTGGTGGACGCGCGCGAAGAGTTCCACGGCCACAGCGCCGACCTGTACCTGGAAGGCTCCGACCAGCACCGTGGCTGGTTCATGTCCTCCCTGATGTCTTCCGTGGCGATGAAGAACAAGGCGCCCTACCGCCAGGTGCTGACCCACGGCTTCACCGTGGATGGCAAAGGCCGCAAGATGTCCAAGTCTCTGGGCAACGTGATGAGCCCGCAGCAGGTGGTGAACAAACTGGGTGCCGACATCCTGCGTCTGTGGGTGGCTTCCACCGATTACACCGGTGAGATGACCGTGTCCGACGAGATCCTGAAGCGTTCTGCCGACGCGTACCGCCGGATCCGCAACACCTCCCGCTTCCTGCTGGCCAACATGAGTGGCTTCAACCCGGCCACCGACATGGTGGCGCTGGAGCAGATGGTGGCGCTGGACCGCTGGATCGTGGCACGCGCCTACGCGCTGCAGGAAGAGATCGTGGCGGCTTACGAGTCCTACAACTTCCACCAGGTCAGCCAGAAGCTGATGCACTTCTGCTCCATCGAGCTGGGCAGCTTCTACCTGGACATCATCAAGGATCGCCAGTACACCGCCAAGGGCGACAGCCTGGCCCGCCGCTCCTGCCAGAGCGCCCTGTACCTCATCACCGAGGCGATGGTGCGCTGGATGGCGCCGGTGCTGAGCTTCACCGCGGACGAGATCTGGCAAGCCCTGCCGGGTGAGCGTGAGCCCTTTGTCTTCACCCAGGTGTGGTTCGATGGCCTGGCACCGATGGCGGACGACGCCGCAGTGACCAATGCCCAGTGGGATCAACTGGTTGAAGTGCTGGCGGAAGTGAACAAACGCCTGGAGCAGGCCAAGGCGGACGGCATCAAGAACCGTCTGGAAGCCGAAGTGGTGCTGTACGCTGATGGCGACCTGCTCTCCCTGCTGGAGAAGCTGGGCGACGAACTGCGCTTCGTGCTGATCACCTCCGAAGCCAAGGTGCGCCCGCTGGCCGAAGCGGGTGACGCGGCGGAAACCGCCATTGACGGCCTGAAAGTGGCTCTGGTGAAGACCGAAGCCGCCAAGTGTGAACGCTGCTGGCACCACCGTGCCGAGGTGGGCACCATTGACGCGCACCCGACCCTGTGTGGTCGCTGCGTGACCAACGTAGACGGTGAAGGAGAGCAGCGTCAGTATGCTTAAACAACTGTGGGCCAAGCGCCCCGAACAGTGGCAAGCCTCGGGATGTCGTTGGGTATGGGTCGGCGTGCTGGCCCTGGTGATTGATCAGGTCTCCAAGATCTGGGCCAGCATCAGCCTGACCTACATGGACCCGGTGCCCCTGATGCCCTATCTGAACCTCTTCTACATCCACAATGAAGGGGCCGCATTCAGCTTCCTGGCGGACGCCGGGGGCTGGCAGCGTTGGGGCTTCGCGGTGTTTGCCCTGGCGGTGTCCGCTGGCCTGCTGTTTATGCTGCGCACCCAGTCTGCGGATCTGAAGCGGCTGAACCTGTCCTACGCCCTCATTATGGGGGGCGCCATCGGCAACCTGATTGATCGGGTGTTGTATGGCTACGTCATCGATTTTATCGACTTCTACGTCGGCAACTGGCACTGGCCGGCGTTCAACATCGCGGACAGTGCCATCTGCGTGGGCGCCGGTCTGATGATCCTGGATGCCTTTTTGCAGCCGAAACACACGGAGGAGGCCAAATGAGCCAAGTGGTAGTGGGCCCGGGCGCCCAGGTCTTTATGCATTTCACCGTCGAACTGCCGGATGGCAGCGTGGCGGACAGCACCCGCGCCCACGGCAAGCCGGCGCGCCTGACCCTGGGTGACGGCAGCCTGAGCCCCGGTATGGAAGCGGAGCTGATGGGCCTGGCCAAAGGCGACAAGAAGCGTTTCACCCTGCCGCCGGAACACGCGTTCGGCCAGCCGAACCCGGACAACATCCACCATATGGATCGCACCCAGTTTGCGGCCGATGCGGATCTGTCCGAGGGCACCATCATGGCGTTCACCGCCGCTGATGGAAATCAGTACCCCGGTGTTATCCGTTCGGTGGAGGGGGACTCGGTGACCGTGGACTTCAATCATCCGCTGGCGGGCCAGACCGTGGTGTTTGATGTCGAAGTGCTGGACATTGTGGTCCGGGAGGCGTGATGAAAGTTCTGTTGGCAAACCCCCGTGGCTTCTGCGCCGGGGTCGACCGGGCCATCAGCATCGTGGAGCGCGCCCTGGAGCTGTTTGAGAAGCCGATCTACGTGCGCCATGAAGTGGTGCACAACCGCTATGTGGTGGACGGGCTTCGCCAGCGTGGCGCGGTCTTTGTGGACGAGTTGCACGAAGTGCCGGATAACGCCATCGTGATCTTCAGCGCCCACGGCGTTTCCCAGCAGGTGCGCGACGAAGCCAGGACCCGCGGTCTGAAGGTGTTTGATGCGACCTGCCCGCTGGTGACCAAGGTGCACATGCAGGTGACCCGGGCCAGCCGCAAAGGGATCGAGTGTGTGCTGATCGGCCATGCCGGCCACCCGGAGGTGGAAGGCACCATGGGCCAGTACGACAACGCCGAGGGGGGCATCTACTTGGTGGAGTCACCCGAAGATGTGGCCAGAATGCAGGTGAAGGATGAACGTAACCTGACCTTCGTGACCCAGACCACCCTCTCCATGGACGACACCGCAGAAGTGATTGAAGCGTTGAAGCGGCGTTTCCCTGAGGTGGAAGGGCCCCGTAAGGATGACATCTGTTACGCCACACAGAATCGCCAGGATGCGGTGCGTGAACTGGCCATGCAGTGCGATCGGGTATTGGTAGTGGGCTCCAAAAACTCCTCCAACTCCAACCGTCTGCGTGAACTGGCGGAGAAATCCGGCACCCCGGCCTACCTGATTGATGGGGCGGAAGACATTCAGCCCGAGTGGCTGGAAGGCGCCAGCCGCATCGGTGTGACCGCCGGGGCCTCTGCGCCGGAGGTGTTGGTGCAGGGGGTGATCGATGCGCTGAAAGCCCAGGGGGCTGATGGGGTCGAAGAGACTCAGGGCCGGGAGGAAAACGTGGTGTTCCACGTCCCCGCCGAGTTGCGCTGAGAACGATAAAAAAACGCCGCTGGATTCAGCGGCGTTTTTTTGTGCGTCACCAACAGACGGCGGGGGTGCGTTGGTCCGACTGATTCAGCGTCATTGGTGAGCAGGTGGTGCTGCCCTCCTTGTCGCTGGCCTGGTCGCCCTGGGCCGTGGCGGTCACCGTATAGCCGGTGGCTGAGGTGTTGGTCAGGGTGTACTGGTAATAGGTGCTGTTGGTGGCACCCAGGGCGGACATCGTGAGAGCGGTCGTGCAATCACTGGTGGCTTTGCCGTACTGGGCGCGGGTGATCCGGTACTCTTCCAGCAGCAACTGGGCACTCATCAGGGCCTCTTTGGCTTCACTGCGACGGGATTCCAGAATGTATTGCCGATACGACGGCACGGCGATGCTGGCGAGGATGCCCAGGATGGCCACCACGATCATCAGTTCGATCAATGTAATGCCAAATTGTCGTTTCCCTAGTCTTTTCATGGCGTTCCCTGCTCATGGCGCGGATAAGTGCGATTGCACTACACTGTTTTTGTCAAAAAGTTTACCTTAAGCATACAACGCTGTCGCTTTCAGAAGGAACTGAGCGTGCGCTTTCGTGCAACCACAAGTCATTATGCCGTCCGCGGGCTGACCCTGCTTGAGCTGCTGATCGCCATACTGATTCTGGCGATCCTGTTGGCGATCGGCATCCCTTCCTTTAGCAGCCTGTCTCAGGATCTTCGCCTGAAAGGGGCGGGCTTCACCTTTCTGGAAACCGTCCACCAGGCGCGTACCGAAGCGATAAAGCGCAACCTGGACAGCATCACCGTTAAGTTTCTCAGCGCCGATGGCAACTGGTGCTACCGCATCACCGACACCCCGGACGCCTGCACCGATTGCGGACTGACCGGACAGACCAACCAATGCGATGTCGGCGGAGATGGCGTGGTGAAAGGGGCGGGCAGTGCGGACTATCAGGGGGTCACATTGAGCAGTTCCTTCTCAGGAGGCGTGATCACCATGTCCAATCGCCGCGGCACCATGCCGGCCGGCAATGCCACTTTTTCCCTGGGCAGTGACAAGAGCGTTAGGGTCAAGGTGTCCAACATCGGCCGGGTCAGCCTGTGCGTGCCCTCCGGCTCCGAGGCGATAACCGGCGTGGAGGGGTGTTGAGCATGAGACGGCAAGCGCGGGGATTTACCCTGGTGGAACTGATGGTGGCGATCACCATCGGTCTGGTGGTGCTCTCTGCGGCACTGACCTTTTTCAGCGGCAACCTGAGGGCCAACAGCACCACCTTGGAGCTGTCGCGGCTCAATCAGGAGTTGCAGACCGTCATGACCATGATCGCCCGGGACATCCGCCGGGCGGGCTATCGGGGGGACGCTCTGGATAACCGGGACATTGGCGACAAGACCTTTATGTTTCTGCCCGGTGCCATTGACGGTGCCGGGGCATGGACCGCGCAGCACCTGGGGACACTGAAGTCCGGTGGCAGCCACGGCAACGGTGGTCCGTACCAATGCATCGTGCTGATGGCGGACCTGGATGAGGATGGGGCGGTGAGCGCCACCACCGAGATTGCCGGCTACCAGCTGGACGGTTCGGTGATTGATAAGGGGCACTGGACCGACACCAGTCCAACCTGTGCCAATGCCAACAGCTGGGAAGCGTTGACCAGCAGCGACATCGAGATCACCGAACTGCAGTTTTTGCTGGATCCACCACTGGTGGCGGACACCAATCGATTGGTTCAGTCCGTGGAGGTGACCCTCAGTGGCCGGGTCGCGGACAAACCGACACTCAGCCTGACCCTGCGTCAACGGGTCCGGTTGCGCAACAACAGTTACTAGGGGCGAAAGATGCGCAGGGATAGCCGAGGCTTTGCCACATTGGGCGTCACCTTGTTGATTCTGGTGATTCTGGCAGGGGTGACCCTATTTGCCGGCAAGGTGCTGCTGATGGAGAAGCGGATCTCCGCGAACGAGCAGCAGTACGCCATGGCCTTCGCGTACGCGGAGTCCGGTTTGGAAGCCGCGGCGCGCAAGTACCTGGCGGATCCGGGGGGAACTTGCGCTACTTCCGCCACGCTGACGCCTCCGGGCACCAGCGTCGGTGTGCAGGTGGACTGGACCTGCACCGCCGGCGGTGAGCCGGTCACCATCCAGGCCCGTTATACCGCTTCGGGGGGCGGCAGTAGCGCCACCGTTTCCGAAGTCTTTGCCCGTTCTGCCCTGTTTAACAGCGGCGAACCGGCCCCCCTGACCCTGGCCAGTGCCAGCAAATTTAACGGCACCCTGGACATTGGCGCCGCCCCCAATGGCGGCGGCACCGGCGTGCCGCTGTCGATCTGGGCCGGCAATACCGACGACTTTACCGGCGCGGCCACCACCTGCCCGGTGGAGGAGTTTGCCCGTGGTGGCGGAGCCTGCAGCACCTCGGATTTTGTCTATTCCGAGAAGGCCAAGGGGGCCGCGAAAGGGGATTACGTCCAGGGCGGTCAGGACATCGTGATTGATGATCCGGGCTTCCCCGAAGACATGTTTGAGTTTGCTTTTGGCATCGCCAGCGAAGACTGGAAGCAGATCTACCAGCGGGGCGTCACCAAGATCGACGACTGTGCCAGCCTGACCAACACCGACAGCGGCATCTTTGTCTTTGAAGGCAGCGGGATGACCAACTGTCCGGTCGGCATTGTCGGTTCGCCCACCGCGCCGGTTATCCTGATTGCCGTTGACGCCAGCATGGAGCTGAAAACCGGCCCCAGTTACGGCGTCTTGTTCAGTTTTGACAGTACCCCAGACAATGGCACGGTGGACGCGAGCATTAAGCTGTCGGCGTCTGCGCTGGTCTATGGCGCCGTGATGAGCAACAGCGACGAAGTGCCCAATATGAACGGTAACGCGGCGGTGGCCTGGCATCCGGATGTGTTCAGCGCCATTGAAGAGGATCCCAGTGGCGAATTTCGTCCCCTGGTGCGGGTAGCAGGTAGCTGGAAAGACTTTTGACAAGGAGAGTGATCATGATGCCTCAACGAGCCCATCGTGGCTTTGGCCTGCTTGAAATTCTGATTGCCGCCGTGGTGATCGGCCTGGGTATCGTGGCCCTCACCAGTCTGCAGGGAAAGTTTCTGAAGTCAGCGTCGGCGACCAGTCAGCGCGAAGTGGCGCTGAAACTGGCCCAGGCCAAACTGGATGACCTGCGGGGGTTTACCTACGAGGAGGACCCCGACGGATTTGGCTTTGACGAGATCGCCGACGACGCCGGCGGACGGTCCGCCGATTTGGCGGCGGGCACCAGCGTAACCTTTGATAAGTACCAGTTTGGCCTTGGTTGGGATGTGGTCGATTACAAGCTGGAGGGCGGCAGCTACGTCGCCACCACCGACCCCGCCGATAAGGTGGCACAAAAAGCGATCGTGGTGAACGTCAGCTGGACCGATGCCAGCGGGGTGGCGCAAACCCTGTCGCTGCCTCATACCCTCTCGCCCACCATACCGGATACCGGAACCGCCTCCTCTGGCGGGGATGCCGGCCTGGGCGGAACCGGCCCAACGGTGACCCACCTGGATGCTGCCGCACCGGACGTTATCGACATCGACCTGGGCGACGGCAGTAAGCGGGAAACCTCGAAACCCCTGCCGGAGGTGAACGCCGGAGACGGCATTGTTCTGGTGCAGTTTGACTCCATCAACTTTGATAACAGCGACAGTCAGAAGATCGTCCAGGAGGACAACCTGACGGTGAGCTGCAGCTGCACAAAATCGTCGTCGAGCGGAGAGCACAATAATCCGGTGCAGCTGAAATGGGCGGATGAGGAACTCTACTGGGAGCAGCCGGCTCCGTCGTCCAAGCCAACCGGCACGTCAACGGTAGAAGGCGATGACCGGCTGGCCGTACTCTGCAACCGCTGCTGCGCGGACCATTTTGATCGCGGCACTGGCGGAGCCAACCGGCTGGAAAACCACTACAGCTACGACAGCGGGCGATGGGGGAACGAACGATTTTTCCTGAATGACAAGAATGAGTTCACGCTTGCCGGCCCGAACAAAACTTACCTCGAAGCCTGCCGTATGATGCGCATCAATGGTTACTACGTGCTGATGCCGGACTGGCAGCAGGTGCATCAGGAAGTGATGACCCGCTCGCACCTCGAAGACCCGAACACCGTGGAGGAGTATCAGGGCATTGTGAAGACGCTGCTTCGAACGTTTTCCAGTTCCTCACTGAACTACGAGACGAATCCCAACGGTTTCTCCTACCAGGCCAGCGGCGTGGATATTCCACAACGCTCAGTGATCATCGACCCGAAAAGCAGTACCCGTACCCAGTTTATGGGACGCGCGGTGTATGTGGACCCCATCGAGAACTACGACACCCCGCAATCACTGCCTTACAACGCGTTTCCTTTCCATGAAGTGAATAACACCCTGTTGGCCGACTGGGCGCTCTATCAATGCAGTGGGGAACATGACCCTCTTTCCCTCGATCCCACGGTCGGGTGCACCAAATGCGATGAAACGGATAACGACTTTGACTGCGGTAACGGAGTGAAAATCAGCAATCAGCCCGTTGCCGGCGCGAACAAGGCCGTGGCCGATTCGGAATACTACACCGGCTACTACAGCCGCGGGGAGCTGAGCTACCGCTCAACCAGTAGCGGCCATTTCCTCGTTGAAGTCAGCTCCCGCAAGAGTAACTCGGGCGTCACTGGCACAGGCGCGATATCCCCTTATGATGAAGCCAACGTGTTTACCCGTTACATCGGTGTCAGCTTTGGTGATGCGCCCACCGACCCGGAGGACAGCTTCCTGACCGTGGGGGGACGCATATACTGCGTCACTGCCAAGGTGACGGGCGGCGCGGTGGGCTGGACCGCCTGCAAGGACAAGGATTTCAGCGCGACGGTCAGTTCGACCAGTGGCAGCTGCCCCAATCAACCAGACCTCCAGGGCAATACCACGCCGTCGTTCGGTTGTAACTTGCCGGACAGCTGGCTTGATTTGAGCGACGGTAAAGTGAGTGAGATCCGCTTTACCGGGGCGAACGCGACCTTCTCTCCTGCCGTATTGTCGGAGTCAGACGTCGAAAGCAAAGGGGAGATGTCCAACGAATTCTGCGTGGTGATGGTGCTCGGTGATGTGCCGGATGGGGCTGAAGCGCCGACTTCCTGCGACTACAACACGGGAGTGTAATCGCGAATTCCTCGGCGTTTGGCTTTTCACTCCGTAGCCGTTTCGCTACCATTCTGCGATCCCAATCGAAGTAAGGAACGCGCGACGCATGAGCAAGCAACTGGTGGTGGCTCTGGCCCAGGTCAATCTGACCGTCGGGGCCATTGAGGAGAATGCGCAGAAGTGCCTGGAGTGGGCCGCGAAGGCGGAGCAACAGGGCGCGGATCTGGTGCTGTTCCCGGAACTGGCCCTCACCGGCTACCCGCCGGAAGATCTGCTGCTGCGATCCGATTGCCAGGCCCGTGTTGATGCCGCGATGGCGCAACTGCTGGCGTACTCCGGCGACATCGCTCTGGTGGTGGGGCACCCCGCTCTGACGGAGCAGGGCCTGATGAACCGGGCGTCGGTGATTCACCAGGGGCAGGTGATCGGCCATGTGGACAAGCAGCGCCTGCC
>CAZWED010000058.1:9413-13726 GCA_964632645.1 uncultured Ferrimonas sp.
TATCGGGTGTTCGATGAGGAGCGCTACTTTGAGCCGGCGGATCACAGCGCGGTTATTCCGTTCAAGGGACACCAGCTGGGCATCCTGATCTGCGAAGACATCTGGTTCCCGGAACCGATCAAGCAGGTGGCGGATCAGGGCGCTGATCTGCTGCTCACCCTGAACGCCTCCCCCTTCGATATGACCAAACTGGATGAACGCCTGGATGTGCTGGAAGCCTGCACCGCAGAGTCCGGCCTGGCGGTGGTTTACCTCAACCAGGTGTGCGGTCAGGATGAACTGATCTTTGACGGCCACTCTCTGGTGATGGACGCCGATGGCCACATCTGCCATGAGTTGCCGCAGTTCGAGGAAGCCCTGCAACTGGTGCACTTTGTGGATGGCCAGCCGGACCACGGCGTGCGCCATCCGTTGCCGAGCCAGGAAGCGCAGGTCTACAACGCGCTGGTGCTGGCGGTGCGTGATTACGTTCACAAGAACGGCTTTAACGGCGCAGTGCTGGGGCTGTCCGGTGGCATCGATTCGGCGTTGACCCTCGCCATCGCTGCCGATGCGCTGGGGGCGGATAAGGTGCAGGCGGTGATGATGCCGTTCAAGTACACCTCCTCCATGAGCCTCGAGGACGCCAAGGCGGAAGCGGATGCACTGGGCGTGGCCTATGACGTGGTGTCCATCGAGCCGATGTTTGATGCCTTTATGGGCCAGCTGGCGCCGATGTTTGAAGGCACCCGCAAAGACACCACTGAGGAGAACCTACAGGCTCGTGCCCGCGGTGTGCTGCTGATGGCCCTCTCCAACAAGAGCGGCAAGATCCTGCTGACCACCGGCAACAAGAGTGAGATGGCGGTGGGGTATTGCACCCTGTATGGCGACATGTGTGGCGGTTTTGCGGTGATCAAGGACCTGCCGAAAATGCTCGTGTACCGCTTGTCCCGCTACCGCAATACCCTCTCTCCGGTGATCCCGGAGCGGGTGATCACCCGTCCGCCCTCCGCGGAGCTGGCGCCGGACCAGGTGGATCAGGACAGCCTGCCTCCGTATGATGTACTGGATGACATCCTTGAGCGTTATGTGGAACGAGATCAAAGCCTTGAGGAGATTGTGGCAGCGGGGCACCAGGAGGCGGATGTTCGCCGGGTGATCCGTCTGACCGACATCAACGAGTACAAGCGACGCCAGGCGGCGGTGGGACCACGCATCACCCCGCGCGCCTTTGGTAAGGATCGTCGCTATCCCATCACCTCTGGATTTGGCAAACGGAACTGGTAACGAAGATGAAAAAGCTGGAAGCGGTGATCAAACCGTTCAAACTGGACGACGTGCGTGAAGCACTGGGTGACATCGGCATCACCGGGATGACCGTGCAGGAAGTGAAGGGCTTTGGACGCCAGAAAGGCCACACCGAGCTCTATCGCGGTGCCGAGTACATGGTGGATTTCCTGCCCAAGGTGAAGATCGAAGTGGTGATCGCGGACGAATTGCTGGATCAGGCCATTGAAGCGATCATCGAAACCGCCCGCACCGGCAAGATCGGCGACGGCAAGATCTTTGTCACCGACATTGAGCGGGTGATCCGCATCCGCACCGGCGAAGAGAACGAAGACGCCATCTGAGTGTCCGCCAACAAAAAAGGCGCCCCAGGGCGCCTTTTTTGTTGCTTCGCGGCTCAGTTTCGGCCGGCCAGACGGTTGTCCGGGTAGGTGGCCTTCAGCACGCTGAGGCTGTGGTCCCGCATGCGCTCCTGGCCCAGCTCGTCGTAGCTGGTCACCATGATCTCCAGAGCGCGTTCGGTGGCCGGAGTGCCCGGGTAGGTTTCCAGTACCTGTTGAGCCCGGTTAGCCGCGCCCACCCAGGCTTCCATGGTGACGTAATACTCCGCCACCTTGAGAGAGAACTCTGCCAGACGATTCTTCAGCATGATCATGCGGCGCTGGGCATCCGGGGCGTACCGGCTGTCCGGGTAGCTCTTGATCAGGGTTTCAAAATCGCGGAACGCGGCGATGGCGGTGCTGGGGTCGCGGTCGGTGCGGTCGATCCCCAACATGTCGTGGAACAGGTAGCTGTCCGACTGCATGTTGATCAGCCCCCGCATGTAGTAGACGTAGTCGATGTCCGGGTGCGTGGGGTTGAGGCGGATAAAGCGGTCGACGTTGGCCAGGGCATTGGCGCTGTCTTCCAGCTTGTAATACGCGAAGATCAGGTCCAGCTGCACCTGGGTTTTGTGGGGCCCGAAGGGGTAACGGCTGTCCAGGGCTTCCAGCACCTGGGATGCCTTGGTGAAGTTGCCCAGTTCCATGGCTTGACGCGCATCGGCGTAGAGGGCTTCCGGAGTGCGGTCTTCCACCACGTATCCGGAGCGGTCGCCGGTGCTGGAGCAGGCGGACAGGGCGAAAACGCTGCTCAGTGCGAGCACCAGCGAACCTGTGATCTTACGCATGCTGTATTGAGATCCCTTATCTGGCCGTGCGTGACGAGGTCAAAACACGATAAAATGCAATTTGAGCGATTCTAACAGAACTGATACTGATTTCGAGCCTTTGTGGCCTGAGCCCAACACTATGACGCAACAACTTGAACTGGAAGGAGTTATCTCCGAAAGCCAACTGGGTCAACGACTCGACCAAGCGCTGGCGGAGTGCTTCCCCGATTATTCCCGAAGCCGCATCAAGGAGTGGATCCTGGCGGAACGGGTGAGCCTGAATGGCAAAACTGTGGTGAAACCGCGGGAAAAAGTGATGGGTGGCGAAGCGGTGATCATCCAGGCCGAGTTCGAGGAAGAGGTGGCGGCAAAGCCGCAGGCCATCGACCTGAACATCGTCTATGAAGATGACGACATCCTGGTGATCAACAAACCGGCGGACCTGGTGGTTCATCCGGGGGCAGGCAACCATGACGGCACCGTTATGAATGCCCTGCTGCACCACTGTCCGCAGCTGGCCAATGTGCCCCGTGCGGGCATCGTTCACCGGCTCGACAAAGACACCACCGGTCTGATGGTGGTGGCGAAAACCATTCCCGCCCAGACGCATTTGGTCACCCAGCTGCAGGCGCGTGAAATTACCCGCGAATACGAGGCCATTGCGCTGGGCGTGATGACCGCGGGCGGTCACGTTGATGAGCCGATTGGCCGTCATCCGCAGCGTCGTACCCACATGGCGGTGACCGAACTGGGCAAGCCGGCGGTAACGCACTACCGCATTCGCGAGAAGTTCCGGGCCCACACCCGTCTGCGTCTGCGATTGGAAACCGGCCGTACCCACCAGATCCGTGTGCACATGGCGCACCTGGGCCATCCGCTGGTGGGCGATCCGCTCTACAGTGGCCGCCCCCGTCCGGTAAAAGGGTGGAGCGACGAGCTGCGTGATTTCCTGCGCGGGTTCCGTCGTCAGGCCCTGCACGCCGCGATGCTGCGTCTGGAGCACCCCATTACCGGTGAAACCATGCAGTGGACCGCGCCGATCCCGGCGGACATGGTGCGCCTGACCGAGCTGTTGCGTCAGGACACCGAAGTGCACGGTTTCGACTACTGATGTGGTTTGAGGTCGATTGGCCGGCCCCGGCCAATGTCCGCGCCATCAGCACCGACCGTCAGGGGGGACACTCCGCGTCCCCCTATGACAGCCTGAACCTGGGAACTCACGTGGGGGACGAGGTCGGCGCGGTGGCCCGCAACCGGACGGCCCTTGCTGAGCAGGCCGGGCTGCCCCGCGAGCCGGTCTGGCTGGAGCAGGTGCACGGCACCAGGGTACTGACCCTGCCCATTGCCTCTGCGCCACCGCCGGCGGACGCCAGTTACACCGAGACGCCGGGGCAAGTGTGCACCGTGATGACCGCCGATTGCCTGCCGGTGCTGTTCTGCGATCGGCAGGGCAGGGAGGTGGCCGCGGCGCACGCCGGTTGGCGTGGGTTGGTGGATGGGGTGCTGGAAGCGACACTGAGCCAGTTCCGGGCGCCCCGCAGTGCGATCCTGGCCTGGATGGGGCCGGCCATTGGCCCCGCGGCGTTTGAAGTGGGCGGAGAGGTCCGCGAGCGTTTCATCGCGCAGGATCCCGCCGCCGCCACAGCCTTTGTGGCTCGCCCGGACGGCAAATACCTGGCGGATCTCTACACCCTGGCCCGTCAGCGCCTGAGTCGTGCAGGTGTGACGCAGGTGTACGGTGGGGAGCATTGCACCTACTCGGAGCCGGAGCGCTTCTTCTCCTATCGCCGTGACGGCCAGACCGGACGGCAAGCCAGTCTTATCTGGATCACCCCCTCTTGAATTTCCGCATGGCGGCCCCCAAATAAGCGTTAACCGCCCATACTGGCTTTAG
>CAZWED010000059.1:0-13708 GCA_964632645.1 uncultured Ferrimonas sp.
GAGAACAGACCACGGGCCACACCGGCCATGATGGCGCCCATGGCACCCCCGGCGGCTTCCTGCAGGCCGAACGCGCTCTTGAAGATCAGCGCCAGTGCCGCAGGCACTTCGGACAGGTTCATCACCAGCACCAGCACTGCGATCGCCAGGTAGGCGATGGCCATGACCGGCACGATCACTTCAGAGGCTTTGGCCACTTTCTGCAGGCCGCCCATGATGATGTAGGCGGTCGCGGCAACGATGATCAGACCCAGAACGGTCTTATCCACGCCGAAAGCATTGTGCACGGCATCGGTGATGGTGTTGGCCTGAACGGAGTTAAAGGCAAAACCAAAGGCGATGATCAGCAGGATGGAGAACAGGGTGCCCATCCAGCGCTTGCCCAGGCCCTGCTCCATGTAAAAGGCCGGACCACCACGGTACAGGCCGTCTTCGCCTTTCACCTTGTAGACCTGGGCCAGGGTGGACTCCACGAAGGCAGTGGCCATACCCAGCAGGGCAATGAGCCACATCCAGAAGATGGAGCCGGCGCCACCGACGGTGATCGCCACAGCCACACCGGCCATGTTACCGGTGCCCACGCGTGCCGCCATGGAGGTACAGAACACCTGGAAGGAGGAGATCCCATCGGTTTTTTCACGGCCCTGACGGACCAGCTTGACGCCATGACCAAACAGACGCAGCTGAATAAAGCCAAGGCGGATGGTAAACAGCAGGCCTGCTGCAACCAGTACGTAGATCAGCAACTTGCCCCATAGCAGGCCGTTGGTGGCGTTAATGGCAGCATTTACGCCGCTGGCGAGAGTTTCAAACATATGTGCGTTCTTCTTGCTAGCACGGGTGGGTTCAGACCTAGGCAGGCCCATCCCGTGGTTGGCTACTTCACTTCCATTACCAGATACGCGGCCTTTCCTGGCCTGTTCCCGATGGTTTAGTGCTATTTCGTTGTTGTTCGCGTGTTCAAAAAACGCGCGGTCCACCGGTATCGACCCGGCACATTAGCATAAGAATTTTCCGACCACGCGTGATCCCGATCACAGTGACGCACTAAGATAACACCGGCTCAACATCAGCAACACCACCCAACAACCAGCAAGATACACCACCCCGCTCGTTTCGTGCGCAGCATCACGCTGACCCGGAGGGTCCCGACAATGATTTCCGACTAGAGTTGATAGCACGCCCCCATACCGGGCAGTGAGGGGGAGGCGAACTTTGTTTTTTTGTTACGAACCGCCGGGATATTCCCGGATTAAACGCCATTAAAACCGACGTCACCCGTAATTTTATTACACTTTCAGTTGGATTCTGTGTGCAGATCGCCTTTAATGGTGGCCTGCATCTTGGACTTCTCGGTTTTGCCCGATCAACGGAATCATCACCATGGCAAATGCACTTTCTCAGCTCAAAGCGCTTACCACCATTGTTGCCGACACCGGCGACATCGACGCCATCCGCCGCTACCAGCCGGAGGACGCGACCACCAACCCCTCTCTGATCCTCAAGGCCGCCCAGATCCCGGACTACGAGCCGCTGATCGCCGATGCCATCACCTACGCCAAAGCGCAAAGTGATGATCCGGCCCAACAGCTGGATGACGCCGCCGACAAACTGGCTGTCAATATCGGCCTGGAGATCCTGAAGATCGTACCCGGTCGCATCTCCACCGAAGTGGATGCCCGCCTCTCTTTTGACACCCACGGTTCAGTGGCCAAAGCCCGCAAGCTGATGCGCCTGTATCAGGAAGCCGGCATCGGGCCGGATCGCATCCTGATCAAACTGGCGTCCACCTGGGAAGGGATCCGTGCCGCCGAGCAGCTGGAACAGGAAGGGATCAACTGCAACCTGACCCTGCTGTTCAGTTTCGCCCAGGCCCGGGCCTGTGCCGAAGCCGGCGTCTACCTGATCTCCCCCTTCGTTGGCCGCATTCTGGACTGGTACAAAGCCAAAACCGGCGAAGCTTACGAAGGCAAAGACGATCCCGGCGTGCAGTCGGTGACTCAGATCTACGACTACTACAAGCGCCACGGCTACAACACCGTGGTGATGGGAGCCAGTTTCCGCAACACCGGGGAGATCCTCGCCCTGGCCGGTTGTGACCGCCTGACCATCAGCCCCGCGCTGCTGGAAGAACTGGAGAACAGCGACATCGCTGTGGCCCGTGAACTGGCGTTTGACGGTGAGGTACACTCCCGTCCGGCTCCCCTGAGTGAAGCCCAGTTCCGCTGGGAGATGAACCAGGATGCCATGGCCGTTGAGAAGCTGGCGGAAGGGATCCGCAACTTTGCCATCGATCAGGAGAAACTGGAATCGATGCTCAGCGCTCGTCTCAGCGCCTAATCTTAGGGAAATCCGCCCGGGCCATTCGGCCCGGGTCCACTCAGGGAATACGTTATGAGTGCACTCACTTCCCTGCCCGTATGGCAGGCATTGTCGCGTCACCGCGACGCCATTGAACAAACCCACCTGCGCGACCTGTTCGCCCAGGACCCCAACCGCGCAGCGCGTTACCAGCTCAACGCCGCGGGCCTCCATCTCGATTACGCCAAGAACCGCATCACCGATGAAACCCTGTCCCTGCTGTGTCAGCTGGCCCGGGATACCGGCGTTGAAGCGCTGCGGGATGCCATGTTCCGCGGTGACGTGATCAACAACACCGAAGGGCGACCGGTGCTGCACACCGCCCTGCGCTACAGCGGTTCCGATCCGATCCTGGCCCAGGGGGAAGACGCCGCCGCCGAGGTGCGTCAGACCCTGAAGCGAATGAAAGCCTTTGTAGAGGCGATCCACAGCCAAAGCTGGAAGGGTTACACCGGTGAAGCCTTCACCGACGTGGTGAGCATCGGCATCGGCGGCTCCTTCCTCGGTCCCAAGATCATGAGCGAGGCCCTACGCCCCTACTGGCGTGGCGACCTGCGCTGCCACTTTGTTGCCAACATCGACGGCACCGCACTGACCGAAAAGCTGAAGAAGCTGGACCCGAAGCGCACGCTGATCCTGATGTCCTCCAAGTCCTTTACCACTCAGGAAACCCTCACCAACACCGAGAGCGCCCGCCAGTGGTTTTTGGACAGCGGTGCGCCGGAGTCCGCCATTGGCCAACACTTTGTCGCCATCAGCGCCAATGTGCCCGCCGCCGAGGCGTTCGGCATCAAGGCTGAGAACGTCTACCCGATGTGGGACTGGGTCGGCGGCCGCTACTCGCTCTGGTCCGCCATCGGCCTGCCCATCGCGTTGCTGGTTGGGTTCGAGCACTTTGAAGCGCTGCTGCGCGGTGCCGAAGCGATGGACACCCACTTCCGCACCGCCCCGCTGGAACAGAACATGCCAGTTCTGATGGGCATGCTGTCGCTCTGGTACACCAATTTCTTTGCCAGTGGCAGCCAGGTGATCCTCACTTACGACCACTATCTGCGCGGCCTGCCCGCCTATGTCCAGCAGCTGGACATGGAGAGCAACGGCAAGGGCGTGACCAAGCAGGGTGAGCCGATGGATTATGCCACCGGACCGGTGATCTGGGGGGGCGAAGGCACCAATGGTCAGCACGCCTACCACCAGCTTTTGCACCAGGGCAGCGGCGTGATCCCCGCGGATTTCATCCTGCCTCTGCAGAGCCACAATCCGCTGGGCCGCCACCACGCCATGCTGGCCTCCAACTGCCTGGCTCAGGCTCAGGCGTTGATGCAGGGCAAAACCCTGGCCGAAGCGGAAGCGGAACTGGCAGGCAAAGGGCTGTCTCAGGAAGCCGTTACCGCGCTGGCCCGTCACAAGGTGATGCCGGGCAACAAACCCAGCAATACCCTGTTGATGGACAAACTGACGCCGGCCACCCTGGGGGCGCTGGTTGCCCTGTACGAGCACCGTACCTTTGTTCAGGGCGCGGTGTGGGGCATCAACTCTTTCGACCAGTGGGGCGTAGAACTGGGCAAGGTTCTGGGCAACGCCATTCTGGAAGAGCTGGAAACCGACACGCCCAAACTGGACCAGGACAGCTCGACCGCCGCCCTGATCAGAATGTTCCGCGAGGGCCGTATTACCCAGTGAATCCAACTCCCCCGTTCGCAACAGAATTGCAACATTAGAGTTGCACACTCTTTTTTGACTGTGGTATATCCAACTTGAACAAAAAAGAGGCTCAGGGGGGAGTGATATGGAACGTTTGGATTACGGCTCACCGGAAGGAAGTGTGGTAGAGAAGCCGACACGCTCTCGGGGCAACAAAAAGCGCAAGTGGCGCGAGATTGAAGCCTTGAAAGAGCGCCAGCGCTTGCGCAGAGAGCTGGAAGGTATCGACTTCTGTGCCGACCTCGGCGAAGAGCTTCTTGAGTTCTGACCGAATCAAAAAAAACGCCCCGCAATGCGGGGCGTTTTTTTAGGTTCAGTGGTTGGAATCCTCGTCCATCAGGTAAGCCCGAAGGTCCTCAAACTCCCGATCACCGGTTTCGCCAAAAAGGGGATCATCCACCAATTTACTCGCAACCAGCCGATGGATCTTCTCCCAGTCCTGTTCGCCCAGCGTGCGCTCCAGCAAGGGTAAAACCCGGATCTCCTCCTGCTCAAGGTGGGTGCGCTGCAGGACCACGAACTCGTCGATGTCGGCGATCAGTCGCTCCCTTGGCACCACCGCGTCGTTCAGAATCATATTGAGGGTATCGAACAGCTGATCGGTGGCTTCGCGCAGTTTGCGATGCTCAACGGCCAGTTGGTGCAGGTCGCCCTCCTTGGTGTCCCCCACTTTATCCAGGTAGTACTGGTAGAGGATGTCTTCCATGGGATGGTGGCATTGATCCGCATAACGCTGCAGATAGTCCACCACATCCCGTACCACGCTCAGGTTGACCTCCTGTCCCGCCTTCAACCGCTGTACCTTACCGGCCAGCACCGACAGCAGGGTGGAGATGTGAGCATGATCGGTATGGATCCTGGCTAGCATCGCCCCTCCTAAGTTTCTGTCTCTTAAGCCTTGATCTTAGCCACTGACCCCACTGTGTGCGAAAAATCGCCACGAGTCCTTGCGCTGGATCAACCCGCTTCCGGCAATACCGGTTGCCAGTCTATGGCCGATTTGCCCAGCTGCTGCAGGATGGCGTTGGTCTGGGAGAAGTGCCGGCAGCCCAGAAAGCCGCGGTGTGCGGAGAGCGGTGACGGGTGCGGCGCTTTGAGGACAAAGTGCTTGCTGGTGTCGATGTGGCGGCCTTTCTTCTGCGCGTGGCTGCCCCACAACAGGAACACCACCCCCTCGCGTTCGGCGTTGATCAGCTCAATCACCTTATCGGTAAAGGTCTCCCAGCCCAGGGAGGCGTGGGAATGGGCCTGGCCGGCGTTAACCGTCAATACGGTGTTGAGCAGCAACACGCCCTGATCCGCCCAGTGGGCCAGGTAGCCGTGATCCGGGATCTGAAAACCGGGAATGTCAGCGGACAGCTCCTTATAGATGTTGACCAGCGAGGGCGGAATGCGGACCCCGGGCTGAACCGAGAAACAGAGGCCGTGGGCCTGGTCCGGACCGTGGTAGGGGTCCTGCCCCAGAATCACCACCTTAATCTGGTCAAAGTCGGTGCGCCGGAACGCTTCAAACACCTGTTCCGCCGGCGGGTAGATCACCTGCCCTTCGTCGCGCCACTGGGCCAACTGCCCCATCATCTGCTGAAAATAGGGCTCGGATTTCACCGGCCCCAGATATTGATGCCACTGGTTTTGGATCTGCACAGAAGGCTCCCCTGAATGCGTGAAGTGCTCAGGATAACAAGCTCCCCGAGGGGTTGCACCGCCCCTGCGCCAACCGTAGCATCCCCCCATCAACCAAGGAGAGCCCATGAGAACCGTCGGAGCCCACGTCAGCGCCAGTGGCGGCGTTGAAAATGCCCCGCTCAACGCTGCCGCCATTGGCGCCCATGCCTTTGCCCTGTTCACCAAGAACCAGCGCCGTTGGGACGCCAAGCCCCTGACCCAAACCAGCATTGAACGATTCCGCGCCGCTTGCGAGCAGCACGGTTATGGCCCGGACCAGATCCTGCCTCACGACAGCTACCTGATTAACCTGGGCCATCCGGACCCAGACGCTCTGGCGCGCTCCCGTGACGCCTTTATCGATGAGATGCGGCGCTGCGAGCAGCTGGGCCTCAACCGCCTCAACTTCCACCCGGGCAGTCATCTGCGCCAGGTCAGCGAAACGCAGTGCCTGCGCACCATCGCGGAATCGATCAACCTGGCGTTGGAGGCCACCAGCGGGGTGATGGCGGTGATCGAGAACACCGCCGGACAGGGCAGCAATCTGGGGCACCGCTTTGAGCAACTGGCGGCCATCATCAATCAGGTTGAGGACAAGAGCCGGGTAGGGATCTGTCTCGACACCTGCCACACCTTTGCTGCGGGCTATGACCTTCGAACCCGGGAAGATTGCGAAGCCACCTTTGCCGAGTTCGATCGGATCGTGGGATTGAAGTACCTGCAGGGGATGCATCTGAACGGTTCCAAGTCCCCCCTGGGCAGCCGGGTGGATCGCCACCACAGTCTGGATCAGGGAGAACTGGGCACCGCCGTGTTCGAGTTTTTGATGAACCACCCGGCGACCGATGGCATTCCCATGGTGCTGGAAACCATCGACGCCAGTCGTTGGGCGGAGGAGATCCGCTGGCTCTACAGCCTGGAACGGAACTGACCCTCAGAGACGCTCGCGCAGATACGCTTTCAGGGCGTCGGCGTCCCCGGGCAGGCCATCACTGAGGATCCGTTTATGCTGCACCGCCGCCAGGGCCGGTGGCAGCGGCAGTTCAATGCCCAATACCTGCTCCACCGCGCCCTGGAACTTCGCCGGGTGCGCGGTGCCGAGAAAGATCCCGACTTCCCCCTCCTGCAGCTGACGCACCAGCGCCTCACTGGCGACGGCGGCATGGGGCTCGCTGAGCGTGCCCTCGCGGTGCATCGCCTTGAGTCGGGCTTCAGTCTGCGGTTCGGAAACCCGCTCCGCCGCCAACCCGGACAGTGGCCAGCCCTGATGCGCAAACAGCGCCTCGACCCGTGGCCAGTTGTTGGGGCTGGTGACGTCCATGGCGTTGGAGAGGGTGGCGTGCACCGGCCCGGGTTGCCACTGGCCACTCTGCAGATAACGGGGCACGGTGTCGTTGCTGTTGGTGGCTGCCACAAAACGCTTGATGGGCGCGCCCATTGCCTTGGCCAGCAAACCGGCGGTCAGGTTACCGAAGTTGCCTGAAGGCACGGCAAACACCGCATTTTCCCGCTCCGCCTCCGGCAACTGCGCCAGAGCTTCAAAGTAGTACACCACCTGGGCCAACAGGCGGGCGATGTTGATGGAGTTGGCGGAGGTGAGCCCATACTGCGCTTTCAGGTCGGCATCGGAAAACGCCGCCTTCACCATCGCCTGGCAATCGTCAAAACTGCCCTGAACCGCCACGGTATGGATGTTCTCCCCCAGGGTGCAGAACAGTTTCTCCTGCAACTCGCTGATGCCACCATCGGGGTAGAGCACCACCACCTGGATGTTAGGCAGGCCGAAGAACGCGTCGGCAACCGCCGCGCCGGTGTCGCCTGACGTGGCGGTCAGGATGGTCATCGGGGTGTCCCGGGCCACCAGGCTCAGGGTGCGGGCCAGGAAACGCGCGCCGAAATCTTTAAACGCCAGCGTCGGGCCGTGGAACAGTTCAAGGCAGTATTGCCGCTCGTTCGCCGCCACCAGCGGCAGGGGGAAGTGGAACGCGTCGCGCACCAGGGCGCTGACGTTCTCCTGACCCAGTTCGTCCGCCAGCAGGGCGCCCAGCACCCGCTCCGCCCGGGTGAGGAAGTCGGCCTGCCAGAACGCCTCATCCAGCGACAGGGTCGGAATCGTCGCCGGAAAGAACAGCCCCTGATCCTGCCCCAGCCCCCGCTTGACCGCTTCGGCAAAATTGACCCGCTCACTGGGCTGTTTGAGGTTATAAAGCTCCATTGATGACGTCCTCATTCCAAACTTGGATCCCGCGGGGCGCCAGAGTGCATACCCGCACCAGCCCCCGCTCATTCATAACATAGTGATGGCGCAGGTAGTCGGCCGCCGCCTCGGCCTGTTCCCGTCCCCGGGCCACGGCGAACAGGGTGGGCCCCGAACCGGAGATCCCGACCGCCGGGCAGCCAAGCGCTTCCAGATGGCCCCGGGCGGCCTGGTAGCCAGGGATGTGCGCGGCACGGTAGGGTTCCGCCAGCACATCTTTCAGCATCATCAGGGCGGTCGCCTCATCCTGACGATGGCAGGCGTCCACAAAGGCCGCCAACTGCTGACCAAACCGGATGGCGGTGCCCAGGCTCACCGTCTGGGGAAGCAGCGCCCGCATCTTGGCGGTCGACAGGGTGATGCCCGGATACGCCACCACCCAATGCCACTGCTCGAACGCAGGCAGCGACTGGGCGCGCTCCGGCAACATCAGTTGCAGACCGCCGAGGAAGCTGGGGGCCACGTTGTCGTAATGCACGCTGCCGGAGATCTCCCCCTCCAGCTCCCCCATCAGGTGCAGCAGGGCCTGATCGTCCAGCGGCGCGCCGAAATGGGCATTCAGGGCGCCCAGGGCCGCCACCACGGAGCTGGCGCTGCTGCCCAGTCCGCTGCCGATCGGCAGGTTCTTCTCCAGGGTCAGCTTGAGGTTCGGCCTTGGGTCGCCAAGACGCTCACAGAAGACCTGGGCGCAGCGCAGCACGATGTTGCTGTCCGGGTCCGGCGGCAGCACATCCACATAGGGGCCGCAGCAGTGCAGTTCCAAGCCATTGTCTCCTGCGGCGACACTGACCCGGTCCCCCAGCAGGGAGCCATCCACCGGTGCCAGTGCGGCCCCGAGCAGATCAAACCCCACAGACACGTTGCCCATGGATGCGGGCGCGTAAACGGTTACCGCCATCTCACGCCTCCTTCTGCCAGGACTGGGTACGCAGCACATCGGCGAACACCCCGGCAGCGGTCACTTCGGTGCCCGCCCCGTATCCGCGCAACACGAACGGCAGGGGCTGGTAATAGCGGCTGTAGAAGGCCAGCGCGTTTTCGCCGCCCTTGATGCTGTACAGCGGATGGCTGGCGCCCACCGCCTCCAGGCTGACCCTGCAGCGGCCATCGGCATTGATGCTGCCGACATAGCGCAACACTTCGCCCCGCTCGGCGGCCTCCGCCACCCGGGCAGCGATCGCCTGATCCGCCTGGGGCAGTCGGGCCAGAAACGCCGCGACGTCACCGCTGGCATCAAAATCGGCGGGCAGGACGCTCTCCACCTCGATGTCCGCCAGCTCCAGCGCCATGCCTGCCTCCCGGGCCAGGATCAACACCTTGCGCGCCACATCCATGCCGGAGAGATCGTCCCGGGGATCCGGCTCGGTAAACCCCTTCTCCTTGGCTTTCAGGGTCGCTTCCGACAGGCTGTGTCCCGCCTCAAGCAGGCCGAAGATGTAGGAGAGCGAACCGGACAGAATCCCCTCAAAGCGCATCAGGCTGTCACCGGCCCGCAGCAGCCCCTGCAGGTTATCGATCACCGGCAGGCCTGCGCCCACGTTGGTTTCGTAAAGAAACTGACGGCGGTTGTCCCGCGCCGCCTGACGCAGCGCCTGATAGGTCGCCCAGTCGCCGGTATTGGCCTTCTTGTTGGGAGTGACCACGTGCCAGCCCCCATTCAGTGCATCCAGATAGCGATCCGCCAGGCTCTGCTCGGCGGTGCAATCCACCAGCACCGGGTTGACCAGCCGGGCCTCCCCGGCAAACGCCAGCAGGCGATCCAGATCCAGCGCGTCGCCCTTCTGTTTCAGGTCGTCGCGCCACTGCTCCAGCGCCAGGCCGGAGGCGCACAGATGCATCTGGCGGGAGTTGGCCACACCACAAAGGCGAATGGCGATGTTGTGCGCCGACAGGGCCTGCTGTTGCGCCTGGATCTGGCGCACCAGTTCGCCCCCGACATTACCGGCGCCAATCAGCACCACATCAATGTAGTGGCGACTGTCGAAGAAGTTCTGATGGCACAGCCGCAGCGCCGAGGCGGCATGGGCATCGTCCACCACCGCCGAGATGGCCCGCTCGGAACTGCCCTGGGCGATCGCCACCACCGACAGGTTGGCCTGGGCCAACGAGCGGAAGAAACGGGCCGCGACCCCTTTTCGGGTGCGCATGCCATCCCCGATCAGGGAGACGATGGCCAGGCCGTGACGCATCTCGATCGGCTCCAGCAGATCCTGCTTCAGTTCCAGCTCAAATTCGGACGCCAACGCCGACCGGGCCATGCCCGCCAGGCTGGAGTCGATGCAGAAGGAGATGCTGTACTCAGAGGAGCTCTGGGTGATCAGCGAGATGGAGATGCGGGCGTGCGCCATGGCGTCAAAGACCCGTGCCGCCATCCCTACCATCCCCTTCATGCCGGGGCCGGAAACACTGACCATGGTCTGCCCCTCCAGGTGGCTGATCGCCTTCACCAGCGAGCGGGAGGGGGTGGTGCGGGCGTGGATAAGGGTGCCCGCTGCCGAGGGGTTCAGGGTGTTACGGATGCGGCAGGGGATCTGGTGCTGGGCGATGGGGGCAATGGTGCGCGGATGCAGCACCTTGGCACCGAAGTAGGAGAGCTCCATCGCCTCCTGGTAGCTCAGGCTGTCCAGCAGCTGGGCTTCGGGGATCAGGCGCGGGTCGACGTTGTAGACGCCATCCACGTCCGTCCAGATTTCGCACTCGTCGGCGTGCAGACAGGCCGCCAGCACCGCCGCAGAGTAATCGGAGCCGTTGCGCCCCAGAGTAACGGTATCGCCCTCGGCGTTGGCGGCGGTAAACCCGGGCATCAGCCAGATGCGGTGCGCGCCGAGGTCCAGCTGAGCCAGGCGGGCGCGGCTGGGTTCCACCTGAACCTGTGCCGACAGCGGCTCCCCCTCCGCCAGGAAGTAGTGGCGGGGGTCCAGCTCACCGGCTTCTGCGCCGGCATCCCGCAGCAACGCCTTCAGGCAGGCCACGGAGAGCCGTTCGCCGGTGACCAGCACTTCCGCCATCACCTCATCGGGGCAGCGCCCCAGCAGGGCCACCCCATCCAGCCGCCGCTGCAGCTGCACCTGCTCGGCCTGCCACTGCGCCAGCAACCCCTGATGACCCGACGGGCTCAGTACCGGGGCCAGGTCCGCCAGCAGCCCGTCAACACGGTGGGCCAGCTCGCCCAGATCCGCCGACTGACCGGACACCGCCGCCAGTGCCGCGGCCTCCAGCAGGTTGGTCACGCCCCCCGGTGCGGACACCACCAGCATCACGCCAAAGCGCTCGGCTTCCTGCCGGACCAGGGCGGACACCTCCTGTAACCGGGCGGCGTCCGCCAACGAGGAACCGCCGAATTTCATCACTTTCATTGTTGAACTCCCTATCCCACTGCTGCCTTGCGAACCGTCTAAAATGCAACAAGCCCGCTCGGAAGGAGCGGGCTTGTTGTGTTTGGATTTTGCTGAATCCAGGGTGCTGTCAGCCCGCCCCCAACCTGTCGGTGGTGGTAATGGTGGTAATGGTGGTCTGACGGTTTAGGCCGAAGCCCAATAGTGGTTGCACTGGCAACTCCTGAATCCTGTAGTTTTTTTACACTCGCGCAGGGGGGTAAAAAAGTCAACGGCTATTTGGTTATGGTTTTCTCAATATCGCCAATGAGCAGATGCAACATCGCCACATCCCGCTGGGAAAGGGTGCCCAGACTGTCACTGGCCCAGCGTCGAAGCGGCTCCTCTTCGGCCACCCCGAGCCGGTCCAGCAGGGCCTGGGTGCGGGCCCGTAACGCGGAAAACTGCTTGGGGTCCGCCTGCGCTTCAGTCTCCAGCCGGGCCTGGGAAAACTCGTAGGCGTACAGCATGATCGCCTGCCCCAGATTGAGCGAGGGATAAGGGTTGGCCAGGGGGATGGTGGTCAGCAGGTCCACCAGGGCCAGGTCGTCATTGGACAGCCCCGACTCCTCGCAACCGAACACCAGAGCCACGGTGCCGATGCTGCCCGCCAGTGCCCGCACCCGATCGGCCGCTTCGGCAGGGCTGTGGAGGCGGCGCTTGTCGCCCCGCCGACGGGCGGTGGTGGCGAGGGAAAGATCCACATCCGCCAGCGCCTCGGCCAGGGTATCGAAGGCTTCAGCCTGATCCAGGATCGCCTGGGAGCCGTGCGCGACCCAGCCGGCCTGCTCGCTGCGGTGGGCCTGTGAGTTCACCACCCGCAGGCGGGAAAACCCCATGGTTTTCATCGCCCGGGCGGCCGCCCCGACGTTTTCTCCCCGGGCCGGGGACACCAGGATAAAGATCACCTCGGCCATCTCGCCTCCAAAAAACCGATGTAGTCATAGCAAATGGGGGGCAAGGGTAGCCTGATCCCATTGTGAAGCCAATCGCCGGCGGTTAGGTTAAGGCAAAGTGTGAACGATTTTGGAGGTCGCCATGGATGGGCGCTTACCCACGCAACTGGCCTATCGCATTCTGGCGGGGTTCGACAAACACTACCGACTCTTTACCCGCACCACGATGGCCGCACGGGATCGCTTTGCCCGTGCCGATTGGGCGGCGGTTCAGGAGGCGCAAAAGGAGCGCATCCGTTTCTACAGCGAGCGGGTCAGCGAAACCACCCGGGAGCTGATTCAGCTGCTGGAAAAACCGGTGATCTCCACCGAGCTGTGGCGGGACACCAAAAACGCCTACAGTCGGCTGGTGCTTGGCCACCCGCAGGCGGAACTGGCGGAAACCTTCTTCAATTCGGTGTTCTCCCGCCTGTTCCGTCACCGCGGCCTGGACAATCAGCACCTCTACATTCACGCCGGCAATACGGTTCGCGCCCCATTCCGGCCCGAACGGCTGAGCCAGAGTGCCGACCTGCAACCGGACCCCATCGCCACCTTTAAAACCCTGATCCAACCCAAGCGTTTTGGCTGCCCGTTCAGTGACCTTGACGACGACCTTGCGCTGCTGTGGGCGCGCCTGACGCCGCTGGTGGAGGAACAGGGGTTTACCCGCCTCGAGCTGCTGGACAGCATCTTCTATCGCAACAAGGGCGCCTATCTGGTGGGCCGCCTGCTCGGCCCTTCGGGCTTCGCCCCCCTGGTGATGCCCATCCGGCATGAGGACGGCGGCCTGCGCATCGATGCGGTGCTGACCAACGAGGATGACATCTCCATCGTATTCAGCTTTACCCGTGCCTACTTTATGGTGGCCACCCAAACGCCCGGCGCACTGGTGCGCTACCTCAAGGAGTTGCTGCCGCACAAAACCTGGGCGGAGCTCTACAGTGCCATCGGGTTGCAGAAACACGGCAAAACCGAGTTCTACCGCTCCTTCCTGCACCATCTGAACCAGAGCCGGGACCAGTTTGTTGCGGCGCCGGGGATCAAGGGGATGGTGATGACGGTGTTCACCCTCCCCTCCCTGGACATCGTGTTCAAGGTGATCAAGGACGAGTTCACGCCGCCCAAGGACAGCAACAAGGCCCAGGTCAAAGCCAAGTATGAGCTGGTGAAACAGCACGACCGGGTGGGCCGCATGGCCGATACCCACGCCTACAGCAATTTCGTCTTCCCCCGCCACCGCTTCAGTGAGGCGCTGATCGCCGAGCTGCTGGCGGACGCCCCCTCGGAAGTGGAACTGACCGAACACCAGGTGATCATCAAGCACCTCTACGTCGAACGTCGGATGACCCCGCTCAACCTTTACCTGGACAGCGCCGACGAGGACCAGCTGGCGGCGGCGATCGATGACT